>JAAXHR010000257.1 GCA_012270805.1 Dehalococcoidia bacterium | reverse complement strand
CGAGGCCGGCCTGCTCGAATCGTTCCGCAACGGCGAAGACATCCACGACGCCACCGCTCGGGCAATGTACAGCGTCCACGATGTCACCAGCGAACAGCGCCGCATCGCCAAGATCTTAAACTTCGGTGTCATCTACGGCCTCGGACCACAGGGCGTCGCCCGACAGACCGACCTCTCAGTCCAACAGGGCCGGGAATTCATCGACCTCTACTTCGGCAAATATCCCGGCATCCGAGACTTCATCGAATACCAAAAACAGACCGCCAAGATGCGAGGCTACGCCGAAACTCTCAAAGGCCGACGACGCTACCTGCCTGACCTCCGATCCGCTAATCAAGGACACCGCGCAGCCGCCGAACGCGTCGCCGTAAACATGCCCATACAAGGAACCGCCGCCGATGTCATCAAGATCGCAATGATCAACATCGCCGACGAGCTCCACCGCCGTGGCCTCGAATCCCGCATGACTGCCCAAGTCCACGACGAACTCATCTTCGAAGTCGCCCCCGGAGAACTCGAAGAGATCACATCCCTAGCCCACGACATGATGCCTGCCGCAATGGACCTAGAAGTCCCGCTTTTGGTCGAAACCAAAACCGGTGTCCGCTGGGGCGAACTCGAGTGACTACTGGACACGTCTTCATAGCCACCAGCCTAGACGGCTACATCGCCCGAAAAGACCACACGATCGACTGGCTCGAAAGCCAAGGCACTACCATTGAAGAGCACGGTTACACTCAGTTCATCGACTCCGTCGATGGCATCATCTTCGGTCGCAAAACCTACGAGGTCGTCTTCAACTTAACCTCCGGAGAATGGCCCTATACAAAGCCCGTGATCGTTCTGTCTCGAACTCTCACTCAATCCGACATTCCATTGCACCTAAATGACAAAGTCACGGTAACCAATCAACGCCCGGTCGACCTCCTCAAGACCGTCGACCAACAAGGCTGGAAAAGAGCCTACATTGACGGCGGGACCACTATCCAGTCCTTCCTCAGCGAAGGCCTGATCCAAAACCTCATTATCACCACCCTCCCAGTCCTCATTGGAGAAGGCATCCCCTTATTTGGCAAAACCTCCGAAGACATCCACCTCGAATTGATCAGCTCCCAACAATTCCCCTCGGGCCTACTTCAATCCCACTACCGCGTCTTGTACTCCGAGAACTGAAGAAAACTCTCGGCAACCTCAAAGATCTTCCACAACCCCCATTGGCAACTCCAAATCCCTTCTTACTGCTGCCGAAATCCTATTCACCCTCTTACCGTTCAACTCTTCCGACTGCATCGTGTCAGTGACGATGGCTACGCCCACGTTATGATCCGGGTCGCCCCAAGCAATCGATGTACCCATTCCGCCGTGCCCGAATGTCCGTGATCCTACCGTCGCACCCACGCGGTTCGGTTGGTCGTCGAAAAGCCAAACGCCCTGCCCGATCCGCAAAGGCATCATGCTTTCAATGTCGTAGGCACGTGCGTGAACCGCGTATACATTCTCCGCTGCTTCATCGCTCAACCACACTTCATCTTCAATGGTTCTTCCACCTCCGCAAACCGCGGCATAGAGCTTCGCCAAGTCGCGAGCGGATGTTATGCATGTTGCGCCGGGCGAGACGATCTGGTTGTCGAGAAGCCAGTCCATCTTTTTTGGCATCTCGTGATCATGGTAGTCGGGCGTTGTCAACAAGCCTTGCACTCGCCCCCGCGCCTCTTCATCCGATTTCGATATCGCGAATCTTGTGTCGTCAAGGCCAAGCGGAGATTTCACTTCTCGGTCGAACAGATCGACAAAGTCGGTATCAGCGGCACGGCTCGCCACCTCAGCCACCAGGATTCCAAACGTGATCGAGTGGTAGTGGATCACTTCCCCTGGCTCGTATTCCAAATCCATAGACGCCAATATGTCACTCATACGTCCCCAATCGCCCCAATCAACATCACCTCTACCAAAATCCCGCGGCAGCCCCGCGGTATGCGTCAACACATGCCGTACAGTAACTTTCGACTTGCCGCGCTGCGCAAATTCTGGCCAGTAAGTCGCAACGGGTGCATCGATCTCCAGCACGCCGTTGTCCAACAACCGCCAAATCGTCGCTGCCGCCATCGCTTTTCCGGATGAGAACGCCCGGAACAGAGGTTGCGGTTCGGGGGTAGCTCCAGAACTCTCTTCCGAACTCAGATACGAAAGCAACTCATCACCATCGACAAATATAGACACGGACGCGTTTCTATGCAGTTTCATATCTAGTTGCAGCTCAAGTTCCGCGAAAAGTTTTGGCAGATCAACCGCGGGCGCTTCCAGCGCTTCACGCTCACCGGCCCCTTCTTCCGTCGCTTCTTCAAAGGCTTCGCCATGTACCAACACGCGATGGTCGCTATCTGAGACCAACTCATCCGGCTTGTCCTCTTCAACGATCTGTGACGGAACCTCTGGGACGAGGGTTTGTGCTGCAACAGGTTCCAACTCTTCCGACTGTTTAATCGGCTCGATTACGGGTTCAACATCGTGCTCAAGCAAGGAATCATAGAGGGCGGCTGATCCCGCGGCTATCTGCGCTGCGATGTCGCCCAGCTCCGCCTCGTCAACCTCTTCAATTACCGACGAGGCGCTTTCTTCTCGCCCGGTTGCCGCGCGATGGCTGGCAGTAGCCTCCTCTTCGGCCAACAACTTTTTATATGCCGCAATCTGGGCTTCGAACTCATCCAGCGTCGTTCGGATTCTCGAGATTCCGTCCAACACCGAAGGATTGTCTTCACCCTCTGGATGGATCGTTGTTTCGTCTGTCTGGTGAGGGTGGTCTTGGGACAAGGCGTTGGCTTTGCTGACGCTAATTTTCCAGTGCCGCTTTCTAGCGCTTTGCGGTGGGAATGTTTCGTAAGTTGAAAGTGTCTTGCAGCTTGTTCATCCCTTCCATCCAGCTGGCTTGGGTCTCTTTGGACCACGAAGGATCGAAATCGGGATATTTGTCAAGCACTCTGAACGCCAATTCTCGCATCGCAAGACCGACAGAGTCTAATTCGACAGCCGTCATTATCTCGGCTTCTCCGGCCTCTTCCACCCTCGGCGGGCGCGCGCCGCCGCGTTGGGTTCGCGAACTCGATCGCGATCGAGCACCTGCTTTGCGGTTCGATATCAGGTACGGAGAGAGTGCAACACCAGCGTGTCTGGCCGCGTGGATGAAGAACGTCTCGCACTTGATAAGCATCGATTCCGTACAGCCGAATTCCCGCATCGCTTCTCGGAATTGCGCTTTCGTGGCATGTTCCAAATCGAGTCTGAAAACGGGCGTGTAGTAGCTCTTCAGGACTTGTTCCAGAACCTTGTGGTGCTGTTCATCTTTGGTTCTGGCCAGTTCGTAAAGCGCCTCGCTAGGCCGTCCGTCTGCATCGACGAGTTTTAACGCGCGCAAAGCACTGGTAATCTGTGAAGTTGCTGTTCCAGAAAATTTGGAATCGAAAACGGAACGATCGATTCTATCTGGCATGCTGATCGCAAGCGATTCCAGAAAAGTTCGGAACGTGCGATAGGCGACGTAGGGAGGGACTGTGTTGGTTTCTGAAGCCACGGTTTCAAACTGAAATTCTGGTTTGGGCTCTTGGTAGCAGTGAGTATACGGCAGTCGTTTTCCAAATGCAACCCGAATAGCGGAATCTTCCGTTTCCCTATGGACAAGCGAGGGACAGTTTCTTTTCAAACGTTTTTCTGGAATGCAGAATCTCACCTATCACGACGTTGCAGGCAGCCTGGAGGCTGAAAAAGGCCGTTTGAGATGCGAATCGCAATAGAAAACATCCTCCCCGATCCGGAACGACCGGAATACGACCGGGCCCATCGTGCGTGGGCTCGACGCCGACGACAACGACGAATGCCGGTCGTCCTCGCCGAACAAGGGAAGTTTTATCTGCTGTGTGGCCACAACACAATCGATGCGGCGCAGCGTGCCGGCGAAGACATCGTTGAGTGCGTAGTTCGCCAAGGCGTTTCAGATGAAGAGCGAGAAGAGTTTCGCTTGGCGGATGAATATTTCTCTTCGCTTCTGCCGCCCATCAAAATGGCGGAATCATTCATCAACTACCGCGAAAAGTACCACGTGACTCAACAGGAGCTTGCGCGCCGAACCGGGATCACCGCTGGCACTGTTCACCATTACGAGAGTCTTCGCAAGACGCTCTCCCCGAAATTGCAAGAACATGTTGATCGGGGCAAGCTGACGTTTAAAGAGGCGCGATGCATAGCAGATATTGATGGTCATCAGCGACAGGAAGAGTTGGCGCAACCATTCATCGATTCGAGGCTCAGCAGCGTTTATGTTGAGGAACTGGTTTCCAAAGCTAAGGCCAACCCCACGGCAGCTCCTTCCGATCTGATCGCCGAATACGTGGTCGACAAACCAGTCGTCGAGGACCCCAGCGTTAATGCCCCGACGAACGACGTGACGGAGAACGGCCACAACTTGATCCATATCGAAAGACTGAACGGGCGTTATGAGGACGATTTGGAGGGAATGCAGGAGGACGCGTTCCTGTTGGCGGGCAGTCTGGAGAAACTGGTGAGCGCAGAGATACCGGAGTATCGACGCCTTCGGTTGGTCAGCACGCTCCGGATACTGTCGAGCCGACTGAACATCGCATTGGATCACTTGAACCGATATAACACGAACGGTTCATCGAACAGTGGCAAAGGAAACAGTAACGGTTCACGTATCGCGCATGCGGTAAGAGTTAGTTGAATCGTCGGCAAACATCCGACGCAGATGTCATATTCGTAACTAGATGAAGAATGTGAAATATAATCGTTAATGTCCGCGTGTAGATATCCTAAATCCAAGGCGCGGACAGTATTTTTCGGCGGCTGGGCGACCATTCGGCATGGGCCGCCCGATACATTGCTGTCGAGACGGCCTGAATGAGTTCCAATTCCGCGAACCCAGGCCAAACGCGAGGACGGGGTGCTTTCTAAGCCTCCTTAAGCACCCCCTTCCTCGTCAATCCTCCGGTCCCGTCTGTTTCGGCGTTGCTTCGATTCTAGCGAGGGAGTATGTTGCCGATCTCGGCCTTCGTCGCAAATCGTCTTAAACTTTCACGCGCATGGTATAGGATTGCTTCAATCGCCGGCGATGCGGGTAACCAAACTCCGCTGGCGGACAACCTAATATCGAGTACCCAGGTGACGCCGAACCATGCTTGAGAGATTTCACGTTCCGGAAGATGAAGCCATCCGCGTAATGCCCGACCGGATGCGGGATGCAACCAACACCATCTTCAGTGCGATGGGGCTTTCCGATGCCGATGCTGAGTTGTCAACCGACGTGTTGATGTACGCCGATTTGAACGGAGTAGATACACACGGCGTGTCGAACATGTTGCGGATGTACGTGCAGGGATATCAGGCCGGCAATATCAACGCGAACCCGGAGATGCGGATAATTCGGGAGTCGAACGTGACGGCGTCATTTGACGGCGATGGCGGATTGGGCCTCCACCAAGCACCGCGGGTGATGGATATTGTTGTCGAGAAGGCGAAGGAGCACGGCATGGCGGCTGCCACGTTGATGAACTCCGGGCATCTCGGCGCGGCGGGTTATCATGCGGTGCGGGCCATCGATCACGACATGATCGGCGTTTGTATGACGGGTGGCGGCGGTTTCGCCATGCTGCCGACTTTCGGGGCTGAGCCGCGTTTCGGGACGAACCCGTTGGCCTGGGCGGTTCCGGCTCGCAACCAGCCGTACTTCATCTTCGACGCCGCAACAACGCAGGTTGCGGGCAACAAGATTCGACTTCTGCAGCGGATGGATGCTCCGATCTTGCCAGGTTGGCTGGCGCGTGACGATGGTTCTCCAATCATGGAGGAAGAGCAGGTGCCGGATGAGGACATACGAGGCGAGCGACGGCACTGGTACATGTTGCCGTTCGGTGGGACCCGCGAGATGGGGTCACACAAGGGGTACGCACTCGCCTGCATCGTCGACATCATGACCAGCACGCTTTCCGGTAATGGGCCTGGATTTGTTACAGAGAGTGGCGGGCACTTCTTCTCGGCGTACCGGATCGATGCTTTCACGGATCCCGAGAAGTTCAAGGACGACATGGACCTGTTCTTGGAGGGTCTTGCGACGACTCCCCCGGCGCCGGGCCACGACCGCGTGGTTTACCCGGGTTTGATCGAGAGCGAGGAGCGGGAGGATCGATCGGCAAACGGGATTCCGTATCATCCCGAGGTGATGGAGTGGTTCGATTCGATCAATGCGGAGTTGGAGTTGAACCTTCGACTGCCGTAAAGATGTCCGGATTGGACCAAAACAAGGTTCCATCGGCAGTTGATCTGCTGCAGCGGCTGATTCGTTTCGACACTTCGAACCCGCCTGGCGATGAGCGTGAATGTGCGCTTTGGTTGAAGGCGCTGCTGGACGAGCACGGTGTCGAAAACCGGCTTTTGCATCCGCCTGGTTTGCCGAATCGGTTGAATCTTGTAGCTCGCGTGCCGGGGCGTGGCGACGCTCCGCCGTTGCTGTTGCAGGGGCACACCGATGTAGTCAGCGTGCACGGTCAGCGATGGAGCATGGATCCGTTCGGCGGGGAGATCGCAGATGCTTGCGTTTGGGGACGTGGGGCAGTCGATATGAAGGGCGGATTGACGATGATGCTTCACACGATTCTGCGCGCTCGGTACTCCGAAACACCGCCTCCGGGCGACATTATCCTAGCTGCAGTGGCTGATGAGGAGCTTGGCGGGCGGCAAGGTGCGGCGTTTCTAGTGCATGAGCATCCAGAGTTGTTCGAGGGCGTGAAACACGCGTTTGGAGAGTTGGGCGGTTTCACGGTGCATGTGCGGGGGCATCGTTTTTACCCAATCATGGTGGCTGAGAAGCATATATGTCGGATTCGCGTCACATTTGTGGGTCAGGGTGGTCACGGTTCGCAGATTCATCGGAACACAGCAATGGGTCGAGCGGCGCGGGCGTTGCGGCGGATGGAGCGTCGGCACCCGCCTTTCAAGGTCGTTGAAGCAACTCGGGCGATGCTCGAGGCGATGAGCGAAGTGCTGCCACGGCGCGAGGCTTTTGCCCTTCGGATGGCGATGAATCCGAGATCAACAGGTGTTGCGCTNNCCGACGATAATCGAGGGTGGTGTTCAGGAGAATGCGGTGCCTTCGGAGGTACGGTTATTGCTGGATTGTCGATTGTTGCCGGGGTCGACGCAGTCGGATATTGTTCGCGAGGTGCTGACGCTGGTCGGGGAGGATGCGGAGGTGCAGGTAGAGCGGTACGAGGATGGGCCGCCGACGGTGGATATGTCGTTGTTGCCGTATCTTGGGGGGCTGTTGGAGCGTGCGGATCCGGGTTCGAAGGCGATCCCCTACATGGTTGCGGGGGGAACGGACGCGAAGTGGTTTCATGAGCTGGGGATCGATACTTATGGGTTCACGCCTATGCGTTTGCCTGTGAATATGGACTTTATGGGGCTTTTCCACGGTGCGGATGAGCGCATTCCGGTGGATGCTCTGAATTTCGGGACGGCGTTGATGTACGAGGCGGTGGCGGGTTATCGGGGGTGATTCGGCGGGTTGGGTAACTTGCCGCTGAATTGCCGTAACTTGCCGCAAATTGCCGCTGATTGCCGGAAATTGAGGGTTTTGCGGCAATTCAGCGGCAATTTTACTTTTTGAACTTGTTCAAAAAAGTTGTCTGACCTCGGATTTTAAGGATTTTGTTGGTCGGACATTCGGGGTGTAGGGACAGGTTTGAAACCTGCCCCTACCGGCACGGGTTTCAGTTTTTTGAAGGCGTACACTGAATGGGGTGACTACGAAGGTGCTACAGAGTGTTTGCAATGTCCCTAACCGCACGATTAAGTGTTAGGACAGCTACTTGTAGTTTTGACGACGGTTATTCGGTCGCTGATTCGTCCGTCGCTTCAGCGGCTAGCTGCTTGAGCATCGGTAACAATACAACCGAAATGCCTTCAGAAGCATACGCGACATAATCTTCAATTGACAACGCGTCTGACAACGCGTCCTCGTCTTCTTCGTCTTTTCGGTTGTCTCTGCGTTTCTCCCATCGCCTCATGAGAGCAAGACCGATCAACACCAACGCGTTTCCATAAATCAAACGGTGTGCCTCCAAGTCTGTTTCGGCTTGTTGTACATGTCGTATCAGGTGTTGGTTGTCCATATTGACAAAGAAATCGTATTCTTGCTCATTTTGTCCGATGTCGCCCGAGAGTACGATTCGCAAAGCCGAATCTTCGTTGAAACTGTACTCGGCCCATGCTTCTTTGTGAACGCGGTGCCAACGCGGGGGTGCGTAACGTGAAGTAGGCGTAGGCTCCGTTTTCCCACCCGAATTGGGTTTTTTGGGTTCCACTAATTTGAGTGTGAGATGGTTTTTGAGCGGAAAAATCCGGTTGTCATCCTCAAATTCGATCAAATATCTGACTTGGTCGCCGGCATTGCCGCTGTGCCCAGTTCTCCTGGTAAGGGTGAATTTGCCTTCGTCGGGACCAGTTCGCGACCAATCACCAGTGCAATCTATACCTTGATCGTTTTTGACGTGCCATCGCCCGGGGGACCGCATCCGATCGAAGTATTCGTTTTCGGCATCTGTTTCGAACGAGACAGACACTCTCGAACCGATTGCAGTTTCTCGGGTATACTCATCGGATTTTGTTCGATCAAAAACTACGTAGGTGGGGCATTGGTTACCTTCATATTCGGTTTGGGGTACTGGACCGTCGACTCGCCATCCGATGTTCGATCCCGTGAGTAGATATCTTGCGAGCTGAGTGTCGGTTCCGAAAAAGTCCCTAAGGATGTTGTTTACGTGCTCGTCGTTTTTTGCGGCCTCACGCAGGGAATCGTTACGACGTTTGCGGTTTGCGGCTCGCAATTTTGGATTTTCTCGCAACCAAGTCTCTATGCTGGCTTCCAGTTCGCTCGCAGCATCGCCGCTGCGCAATCTGTCACGGCTATTCATAAACATGTCTTCGCGACTGCGGCCCTCAATAGCGGAGCAATCAGTAACAACCAAAAGATCTCGATCGAGATAACCGAGCCTGACCCTGCGTCGGCGAAAAAAGCGGGAGTGCATGAACGCGTGGGTTTGCCCGTTGATAGTTACCAATACACCGTGGTCGGCCATTCGAACATCTTCGGCTTCTCCAGGTTTGAAAAGATAAACGTGTGCCGGGATTTTTCGACCCACAACCGACAGATCGGCGCCAACATCCAACTCAATATCTTCTCGATTAGCTTCGACGAAATTAACAACTCCAGAACCGTCGTGATAGGCAGCCTCTTTTCGATATCCACGGCATTCGTACACCCGGAAGGGCAGTGCTGGATCTGCCACTTTCAGCTCCAGTCTCCTTAAGAGACCGCCACGCCCTCTGGTGATATCGGATCGATCGCCACCCCAATCGAATTCGTAAAGTTTGACTAGTGATCCGAACTCGGATTCACGGTTGTATGGGTTCTCGAAATCGGTGGGGAACAACGGCATTGAATCAGCGGAGAAAGACAAAACGGCGAGGTTGCCATTTTCTCCGTGGATAGGCGCCAGATATTCGTAGTAAGAACTTCGCAAACCGCGTTTAGGGTCACGGCGACGTATGACAGTAAATCCCCATTCAGAATCTCTTGGGTCGCGTTGATTGGAGTTGAGCAGTTTTGGATTGCGCTTAGAAATAATCAGTTGCAGGTTGTAGGTCGGACTACAGAATTGAAGTGCCCCTGTACCTCCCATGTTGAACTTTCCCTGCACGAATTGAATCCGAAGTTTGTTGCTTCGTTGTAGGGACATAAAGGTGTTGGGGAAATCATTTGGAGTTTGACCTTCGCCTTGATCGGAGATGGTCAGAGAAGATTGGAGTCTGCGATTGCGCCTTGGTCTAGAACCAGTGGCCGTCAAAGTAATCCGATCGGCTTCAACGCTCCTCAGCTTTGGGTCCCAAAAGCGTATGAGACCATGACGATCAGGGTCGTACGTCTGATTGCCTTCTACGAATTTAGAAACTGCTTCTCTGATTGAGGTTGGCGCATCTTTGCTTTCAGGCTCGATGCCATGCATGCGCGCTTCGTTGATCAGCCTGGCATCAATGGAGTTGGCGATTTTCTCCGCGAGAGCACCGATGGCGTCAGACTGTTGGTTGCCAACGATGCTGAAGTTGTTTTCGTTGTCGCCGAGCAAACGCCAAACCTCGTCATCGTCCCAGTAACCAGCTCTTTGCAGTAACTCGACAACGCGATCCTCGGTGTCCGCTTGGATCAGTTCTTCACAAAGTCGAAGAGTCTCGTGGACAAACAACAATTGAACCTCCCGTTGTTACCCCGTACGGTGAGATATCAGGATAAATGGTCATATGGCTGAAAACGTTAGGATTTTAAACTCGGCTATTGAGCATTCGTCATCAAATCGTATTTTTCGAAAAGATTTGTTAATTTGTATGAAGCCCGTTGGTGTTGGGATCTCGGCGTGACGTGTCGCGTAGAGCGAGAACAGTTGGACGGTGAAGCGCGAGGAGTTGGAGGAGCGGGATTACGACTTGAAGGCGATGAATCCGAACAAGCAGGTGGTCGTGGACACGCGGACTCCGGAGGAGTTGCTGGGCATCATCGAGGCAAAGGGTGAGGAGATTTGGTGGTTGCGAGGGGCATCCTCTGCGTTCGTTGCGCTCCGCGTCCCCCTTCGCTACGCGAAAGGGAGGGTTGCGCCTTGCGCGGTCCTCCCCTAGCCTCCTCCTGGAGGAGGGGGAACGAAAAGAGGGGGAGGGGTATGCCCTGTGGAAACCCCTCTTAATCTCCCCTTGTGAAGGGGAGGGAATGTGGGTCTCCCATTGGAAAGGGGAGGGGAAAGTGGATCTCTCTTGTGAAGGTGAGGGGAAAGTGGATTTCCCTTGGGAAGGGGAGGGATGTGTTGCGTTGCCCCCTTTGTCCTGCGGACATTTCCCCCGCGAGCGGGGGAAACCTGATTGTCGCTTCGCTCGCGCCCCTTTCGTTTTACGGAAGGGGCTATAGGCTTTTGCGGGCGGCTTGGATTGTTTTGTCGATGTCGTCGTCGGTGTGGGCTAGGGAGATGAACCAGGCTTCGAAGGGGGATGGTGGGAGGTAGATGCCGTTGGCGAGCATGTTGTGGAAGAAGCGGGTGAACTGCTGACGGTCGTTGGTGGAGGCGGTTGTCATGTCGGTGACGGCCCTCTTTGTGCTCCGTATCGGGGTACGGGGCAGGTCGTGGGGAACCCCTCTTAATCTCCCCTTCCCAAGGGGAGGG
>JAAXHR010000174.1 GCA_012270805.1 Dehalococcoidia bacterium | reverse complement strand
CCGTCTACTGCGATCTCGAATCGATTGTCAGAGTGGGTGGACTGCATCATCGAGAGTGCCTCGCTGATCTTGGGCAGCATGTCCGGGAGAAAGTCCTGCCCTCCGAAACCCGGTTCGACAGTCATGACCAAGACTCGTCTGATGCGGTCGGCTACTGACCAGAGCGCCGAGACCGGTGTCCGCGGACGGATCGCCACCGCAGGTTCGGCACCGGCTTCGAGGATGATATCGATGGTCTGATCAACGTCCGCAACGCCCTCGATGTGGATAGTAATGACATCCCCGCCGGCTGAGGCGAGAACCGGGATCATAACTTCGGGCGATCGCTCCATCACGTGAACATCGATCGGCAGTGTTGCATGGCGTTTCACTGCTTCTAAGATCGGTGGTCCAAAAGTTAGATTAGGCACAAAGTGACCGTCCATGACATCGAAGTGAAACTCGTCGACGCCCGCATCCTCCGCAGCTTTTATGGAATCCGCGAGGTATCCAAAGTCAGCGGAGAGAAGGGATGCGGATATCTTTGCGCGTTTGAGCTTCAATCGACGTTCGATTCTCTGAAGAATTCATCCGATTCGAGGTAGTCTTCGTAGTCTTCACCGATGTCTTCTGGGGCTTCAGCGACATCCACTTCTTCGCCCTCTGAAGTGACGTTCGCCCAGCCCTCCTCTGTCGGCGCGTCGTAACGTGACATGTCTCGAGAATGATCACGCGCGGAGGCTGGTACACCGAACAAGCCGCGCTCAACCATTGTTGGCGACACGGTGTACATCAGATCGTCCTCAGCCTTCAGAGCATCCAATGCGGCCTGAGCGAGGTGTTGCACATCCGGTTCGCTGTTGGAAACCGCCAGTGAGAGCATCTCGCGTGCCTGGGCTGTCCCGATCTGCTCCAACGTTTGGATGGTTGCCATCTGGACTTCGAGGATGTGGTCGTCAAAAGGCTCAGAAAGGCTGTGAATATCCTCATCGCCAGCGATACTGCCGAAGGCCAATACGGCTGATATGCGCACGTTTGCGTCAGTGCTGTAAAACGCGTCCTCGATTGTTGGCAACCATGAACGATCACCGGATTCGCCCATTGCCAAAAGGACATCCGACATCAGAACCGGGTCATCAATCGCCTCATCAAACATGTTGTCGATGAGATCAGACGCATCTTCATGCCGCATTGCGACTATCGACCTTAATGCCTTTCCTCTCACCGATCGCTCGTCAATATCGATGGCGTTACGCAAGGTGTCCGCGATCCGTGCCAGGGTTGTGCGCGGCACGGATCGTGATTGGGACGGCTCAGAAAAAGCGTGCAGCGCAGTTGCGGCCGCACCTCGCACCTCCGCCGATTCGTCACGCTCCAAGATTCCGACCAGTGAGTTCGCGACGTTGAGACTGCCGCCGTTCGACAGTGCGCGTACACACTCCAGTCGCACCTGTGACGACGGAAAAGAGATCGCGGCCCTGAATAGAGCGTCGAATTCCAAAGAGCGATCAGAATCTGCAACTTCCCGAAGTTCGGCGACGGTTCCGACAACATCTTCAAGCTGCCAATCACGCCATGCATCGACAATCGAACGCGCCTGCGCATCGTCGATTCCAGAGAGGTCCCTAAGCATCTCGGACACACGAGAGTCGCCGTATTGTCCGGATTCGTTGAGATTTAAAGGGTTGGTATTCAACGTTCGGATATACGCGTGCAAATAGGCCTCACGACGCAGTCGCGACCTCAACGCCTCGGGTTCGAACCCAAGGTACCACACGGGTGCCAAAGACCGGCTCCGGCTCCGATCCAATCGCCTCAACCTCGTTTAGCGCTTCGTAAACGTTGCCGGAAATCATTGTGTTTTTGACGCGTCCAGCTATCTCGCCGTTTTCGACGAGGAAGCCGAGAGACAGGTTGGCTCGGAAATCACCGCCGAGTTCGTTGCCCTGTCCAGCGCCCAGAAGCTGCTCAACCAACACGCCTTGCTTCACACCATCGAATATCTCGGAGTTGGGTGTCTCGCCGCCGGACATCGTGATGTAAGACGTACTCGGCGAAGGCGTGGTCGCAACACCGCGTAGTCCGCAACCAGTGGAAGCTTTTCCTGTCTCGCCGGCGGTCTGCAGGTCGAAGAATGGCTCTCCGATCACCCCTTCGCGAACTAAATCGAGGCGACGCGACGGTATCCCTTCGTCATCGACAGCGTGAGCCTGCGGAGTCATTGGATGGAGCGGATCGTCACAAATGCTGATGCGTGTATCGAACACCCGCTCTCCCCATTTGTCGAGAAGAGGTGACGAGCCAGTCGCCACGTTCTTGCCGTTGAAGCCAGACAACAGCGGTGGCAGGAAAGTGCTGGTAAATCCGCCCGGAGAAAAGACTACCGGCAGATCTTTCCCGCTCGGGGCGTCAACGATTTTCTGAGAGTCGTGCAATCGGCGAAGCATCTTTGTAACGATGTTGTCTACATCGTATTGATTGATCGGCGACGTCGTTACGATGCCGTCCCAGATGCTGAGCATGTCGGTTCCGCGAATCAGCTCGACCGCCATGAAGAATCCGCTGTTAGTCTGACGTTGACCAACGTCAACGCCGGCAGAGTTAATCAGCCGCTGTTCTCCAGAAGACTTGTTGATGTCAACCGAACACAACGCTTCGGGATATTCGGTCAATATCGCGTCCACAGCCGTCTGCCCGAACGCCAACATCGCGTCGTCCGTCAAATCGGAGACGCGGTCGTCAAAGTTCACCACTGAGGGATAGTCTGCGCCATCCGGAAACTCGAACGCGGCTTCAGCGCCGTATTCCGCGAGTGCGCCAACGCGATCGACGAGGTCGTCTATCCTGTCGAAATCGTTCGTGGATGAGAAACCTATCCGACCATGCGGATTAATTACGCGCAGCGCCACACCAGACGATTGATTCTGTCCGATGTTTTTCGGGCGGTTCGCCTCGAACTCGACGTGACGCCGCTCGGACGTAACTCCGAAGACTTCAGCGGAACCGTGAGCCGCCTTGGCCCGGTCCAATAATCTCTCGTAACTGTCCACTGATCGCTCCTCGAAATGCTTGTCGCTGATGTCAAATCACCCAGCGCATGCTTCGCTTGTAGTTATGCCCCGGAAATCAGGCAGTTGCGGATGCGTATGTGGGGGCTTCCATTGGCCACCGGAAGCGGCATCTGCCCACCTTTGCCGCAACCACCACCTTGGTTCACCTCTCGGTCGTTAGCGATCGCGTCAACGTTTTCCAGCGTCTCGAACAAGTTGCCGGACAACATCACTGGGCGGACCGCTTCTTGGACCTCGCCGTTCCGGATCACGTACGCCTCACCCGATGAGAACGTGAACATCTCGTGCTGGGTCATGCCGCCGTACCAGTTCTTGACGTAAACGCCCTCGTCGATACCCTCCAACAAATCTTCGAAAGTGGCTTCGCCGTTCTCGATGAATGTGTTGGTCATGCGCACGATTGGCGGGAAGCGATAGCTGATCGCGCGGGCGTTGCCGGTCGGTGCTTCACCCGTCTTCGCGGCTGTCTCCCGAGAATGTAGACGTCCCACCAAAACACCTTCTCTCACTAGCGGCGTCACCGTGGCGGCGGTCCCTTCGTCGTCGTACTTGTAGCTTCCTCGCATTCCCGGCGTCGCGGCACCATCAGTGAAGTTCAAATGCTTGCCGCCGAAATTGCGACCCATGTACATGAGTTCCTTGAGCTTGTCGTTCTCGTAGACATTGTCGGCTTCGGAAAGGTGACCGAAAGCTTCGTGCACGAAAACGCCAGCCAAGATGGGGTCAAGGATCACGGTGCGTTGTCCACCCGTCAACGGTTTCGCTTTGAGCAAACCGACCGCCCGTTTCGCGGCCTCGGCAACATCGTTGTCGAGACCTTCGAACACACCATAGTCTCCTAGCGCGCCGATGCTGAAACCGGCCTGCTGCACATCCGAACCGTCTCGCGCTTGCGCCGATATCCGCGATATCGCGTGAACTAACTCCTGCTCGACGTAAGTTCCATCGGAATTGCCGAAGGCCACCTTCCGAGAGTTGTCGCCGTAGATAATGTCGGAACTCACAATCCCCGGCTCAGACCAAACGATGTCGTTGTAGTGGTCCGCCAGCCTGATCTTTTCCTTGAGCGGGATTTCGCGCGGATCTTTGACGATGTGAGGATCAACGATATCGACGTGCGGCTCCACCTCAGAAAGCATCGTCGTCTCGCCTTTGTTCCCAGCAGCCAAGCTACGAGCCTGTTCAACCGCATCGCCGACTCGGCTCTTCAGATCCGACAGATCATTGAAGCTGGCAAAGCCCCACGAGCCGCTGACGCACACACGCACTGCGCCGCCCTTTGCGCTGGTCATATTGACATCATCAAGTGTGCGGCCGCGGTAGGTCAGACGCGTCGAATCTGATTCCTCGATGCGAACCTCGCAGTAGTCGGCACCGTGGCCAATCAATGCATCTTCAATTTGCGCTCGGTAGCTCATATTTGGGATTCCGACAAGTGATTATCGCCGTCGTTCGATCTAACTTCATCGTATCAATCGACATCAATTTCTAACCCCCTCAAAACTGAAACGTTACCCTTATCCCATGGTGTCAAATACGCGCGATCGTTACATGAAAGCTGTGAATCGGCTATTGTCGTTGGCGGATTTTGAACGCAAGTCGCGTGCCAACCAGCCGCCCGACTGGCATCTGCGTCGGGTTGAGCGATTGATGGAGATGCTCAACGAACCGCATCTCGATACGCCAGTGATTCACGTCGCCGGATCCAAAGGTAAAGGCAGCACATGCGCAATGATCGCATCTGGCTTGAAGGCCGCAGGTTTCAGGACAGGTCTGTATACCTCACCGCACTTGCACACCTTCACAGAGCGAATACAAGTCAATGGTGAGAACATTTCCCAGAACGATTTCGCGGACTTAATCGACGAACTTTGGCCATGCATTGAGGCGATTGAAAGGGCCGGCGACCTAGGCGTAGTCAGCGTATTTGAGATGCTTACCGCAATGGCGTTTGTTTATTTTCGAGACAAAGCCGACATCGCAGTGATCGAGACCGGATTGGGAGGACGCCTCGACGCCACCAATGTTGTCAACCCTGAAGTCACGGTAATAACGTCAATCAGCAAAGACCATGTGCGAATACTCGGCGACAAGATATCGCTGATCGCGCGGGAAAAGGCAGGCATCATCAAACCCGGCAAACCCACCGTAGTCGCCAAAAACCACCCGGTAACTTGGCGCGTGATTCGAGAGCGCGCGGCTGAAGTCGGATCGGAAGTATTCAGCGCCTGCGAGACTTCACCGGTGTCGGCAACGGCACCGGTGTTCGATGACGACCTACATCAAGAGTTCACTATCAAACGATGGCGACCGCCGAAGACTATAAACGTTGTTTCTTCCGAACCGGCTTTGATCCCTTATCCAGACCCGGGCCAAAAAGACATCCGCATCCGGACGTCGCTTCTCGGCACCCATCAGATCGATAACGCAAGAACCACCGCCACCGCATTGAACCTGCTTTATCGGACGAGTCACACCTTCGATTTGAACGCCGCCATAGAAGGGATGTCGGATGCGGTTTGGCCGTGTCGAACCGAGATCGTCGAAGTGGAAGGATGGCCGCCAGTCATTCTTGACGGAGCGCATAACGACGCATCGCTCAAGGCTTTGAAAAGCACAGTCAGTGCCTATTTCGGAGGTGTTGCGAGTACCAGAAGCGGGAATGGGTCTACTATTCCGTACATCTTTATCGTAGGTTCGACCGCAGGGCACGATCACGAAGCAATGATGCTTGAGCTCGCGCAGTCCGCTCACACTACGATTGCTACGCAGTCACGCCATCCGAAATCCGTTCCGGCATCTAGGGTCGCACAGGTCGGACGCAAAAACGGGTTGGAGTTTCGAGAGACTTACAGCGTCGATATGGCGCTTGAGACCGCGTCGGAGGCGATGCTCGCGAACCCCGAAATTGGGATAATCATCGTGGCAGGCTCGCTCTTCATCGCCGCAGAAGCGCGCGAGGTGCTGTTAGACATCGAGCCGGAGCTGTACGAAGACCTGACGCAACCTTACATGTTGACGTATCAGGACGCCGAGATGCCTAAAGGTAAAATCGCGTAATTGACACTTGTCTAATAGAGGATCCACAGACGAACACACAACCCGAACTTAGCGATGAGCAGATATCCGGACGAACGCAGAGCAGTAATCACCGGCATGGGCGCGATGACGTGCTTGGGCAAGTCGCCCGATGAGTTTTGGACGAACCTGAAAAATGGCGTGTCGGGCGCCCGACGGATGTCGATTATTGATCCGACACTGTTTCCTTGCAAAGTTTCAGGAGAAGTGCAAGACTTCAACCCTTCTGAAGGCGGACTGATACACCGTCGCGAGGCGCGTCGGATGGGTCGATTCTCTCAGTTGGCGGTACACGCGTCAGATCAGGCCATAAAGGATGCCGGATTGGATCTGGATGCGGAAGATCGGGAACGCGTCGGAGTTTTGATAGGTTGCGGCGCAGGCGGACTGCCCGAGACAGATCAACAGTCCGTTGTCATGAATCGACGCGGGGCCCTCAGGATCAGCCCTTTCTACATCCCTGTGATGCTCGTCAACATGTGCTCGGCTAATGTCAGCCGTGTGTTCGGCCTCCTCGGTTACACGAACACATGCGTTACGGCGTGCGCTGCCAGCACGCAGGCGATCGGCGAGGCGGCAGAGGTGATACGACGAGGCGCAGCGGATGTGATTTTGACCGGCGGAGCCGAAGCAGGGATCTGCGAACTAGGCATGGGCGGATTCTC
>JAAXHR010000217.1 GCA_012270805.1 Dehalococcoidia bacterium | reverse complement strand
TTCAAGTGGCTTACCGTCGTCTCGCCCGATGACCCAGATGGGACCGAGCTTCTGCTTGAACCAAATGAAAACCCGGTAGCGCAAGCATTCCAGAAAGGGATATTTGACCAAGGCATCCCAGCAGCGTCCTTTGGGGTTGCGGACATCCATGCAGAGTATGAGAAACTGAAGTCGCTGGGCGTAGCTTTTACGATGGAGCCAACAGAACTGCCCAACGTCACTATTGCGGTCTTTGACGACACCTGCGGCAACCTGATCCAGATAATGCAGACGTAACTAAGGTCGACCAGACTGCCCTGTTTGGGACGCGGGTGCAGTCTAGCCCGTCCATGCACTTGGTGGGCCCGGTGGGATTCGAACCCACGACCTTCGGATTAAAAGTCCGCTGCTCTGCCGAACTGAGCTACAGGCCCGCGCATACAGAAGATTCTAATGCCGCGCGCCGACCTCATTCGCCGCTCCGCTCGCCGTACTCCTCGCCTTCATCCGCCAGCACTGACGCGTGGGTCCGCTTCCAACTCCCTGAATCGCGTTCGTCGACGACCGTCGCCCGCAACCTGATCCCGAGCGCATTCAACACTCGGAGCACCGTCGAAAACTCCGGATTCCCGTCCGGCGACAGCGACTTGTAGAGGCTCTCGCGACCCAGTCCCGCATCCCGCGCCACCTGCGTCATCCCCTTTGCCCGAGCGATATCGCCGAGTACCGCAGCGAGCACGCGATGATCGCCATCTTCCAAAGCCGCTTCAATGTAAGCCGCAACGTCGGCATCGTCCCGGATATGCTCAGCTGGATCCCATGGTTTTGTTGCTAGTTTTGTCATTGCAGCAACTCCTAATTGTTGAATCAAACCTGCTTAGCCAGTTCTTGGGCGGTTCTGATGTCTCGAGATTGCGAGCTTTTGTCCCCACCTGCAAGCAGGATCACGACATTGCGCCCGCGTTCGCAGAAGTAGATACGGTAGCCAGGCCCGTATCGTATCCGCATCTCCGAGACTCCTTTGCCAACCGATTTCGCATCGCCATGGTTGCCCAATGAAAGTCGGTAGATCCTGACGTCAATGCGAGATCGAGCGTTACGATCCCGCAATTTCTCGAACCATCGCGTGAATGTACTTGTCTCTCTTACCTCAATCATAACACAATAGTATCCCACAGGATACACTTTCTCTCACTTTTTCGAGCAATGGCGAAAAGTCCGAAGGGCGCAACACTTAAAATTGAATTCGTCGATACACCCGATTCTGCCTGCACGATGCCCGACCGAACATTCACCGCCGACGAAATCCGCGAAAGTTTCCTCAAATTCTTCGAGGAACGTGAACACTTGCGTCTGCCATCTGCATCGTTGATACCCGCTGGCGATCCCACTCTGCTCCTCACAACCGCCGGAATGGTGCCATTCAAACCCTACTTCTCCGGCGAGTTGACACCCCCATCGCCGCGCATAACCACCGCGCAGAAGAGTTTCCGCACCACCGACATCGAAGAGGTTGGCGACATCTCCCATCTCACGCTCTTCGAGATGCTCGGCAACTTCTCATTCGGCGACTACTTCAAGGCCGAATCCTGCAAGTGGGCGCTCGAACTCTGCCTCGGTGTCTACGGCTTGGATTTCGAGCGCATCTACGCCACCATCTACACCAACGACGACGAAGCCAACCAGATCTGGCTTGATCTCGGTGTTCCCGCCGATCGCATATCGCGCCTCGGAGATGAAGACAACTGGTGGGGCCCCGCCGGAGATGAAGGCGCGTGCGGTCCCTGCAGTGAACTCAACTACTACCTCGGCGACCTCGACGACATCCCGCCCGTCGACTCTCCCGCTCGCGGAACAACCTGGGGCCCGGGGATCTCAGACGACTTCCTCGAGTTCTACAACCTCGTCTTCACCCAGTACTACCGAGATTCCGCGGGCAACGATGAGTTGTTGCCGAAGAAGAACATCGACACCGGCATGGGCCTAGAGCGCACCGTCCAGATCCTTCAGGGCAAGAACAACGTCTACGAAACCGACATTTTCGGCCCGTTGATTGAGCTTGTCGCAAATCGCGCAGGCCTGACCTACGGCGATGACGAAGCGACCGACCGCGCCATCCGCGTCGTCGCCGAGCATGGACGCTCGGCATCGTTCCTCATCTCCGACGGCGTCGTGCCAGGCAACACCGGCAGGGGGTACGTCCTACGGCGCGTCATCCGCCGCGGCATGCTCTTCGGCCGTGAAATCGGTCTTGCCGGCCCGATCCTCCCGCAGATCGCTGAGGCAACGTCATCTCAGATGTCCCACGTCTATCCCGAGTTGCACAGCAACCTGTCGTTTGTGCAACACGTCCTGCAGCGCGAAGAGGAATCGTTCGAGTCGACCCTTGACCAAGGCTCTCGGATGCTCGAGGAGGTCATCGCCGACTCCAAATCGACTGGAATCTCGAACGTCCCTAGCGAATCCGTTGTGCGACTCTACGACACCTTTGGATTCCCCATAGAGATGACCGCTGAAATCTCATCGGAACAAGGCATCGAGGTCGATATCGATGCCGTCGACGCGGAGATGGAGGCGCTGCGCGCGCGTTCGCGCGCCTCAGCCAGCATGTTCGCTTCCGACATTGATACCGACGACCTATACCGTTCCCTCGGAATCGAAGAGGTTCCGTTCCTGGGCTACCGCACATTGACCGCCGACTCCGAGGTTGTCGGTATTGTGAAAGACGGCAAGCTTTTGAACGAAGCGTCAACGGGTGACAAAGTCGAGATCGTGCTCGCCGAAACCCCGTTCTACGCCACGCGCGGCGGTCAGAGCGGCGACACCGGTCACATGCGCAACGGCGAAACTCTCATACGCGTAAACGACTGCCAAGCCCCGTACGGACACCTCAACGTCCACTCCTGCGAGATCGAGAGTGGTGCAGTCTCTACCGGCGACATCCTCACCGTCGAGGTCGACGGTGAACGCCGCGAAAAGATCCGCCGCAACCACACCGCGACCCATCTCGTCCACTCCGCATTACGAGAGGTACTCGGGATCCATGTCCGCCAGTCCGGATCCTTGGTTGCGCCCGACTATCTCCGCTTCGACTTCACACACATGGACGCGTTGACGCCCGAAGAGATCATCAAGGTCCAGGATCGCGTCAACCTCGCAATCCGCGAGAACCTCCCCGTCGAAGTCCACTGGACAACCTATGGAAAGGCGGTAGAGGAGGGCGCTCTAGCGTTTTTCGGCGACACCTACGAGCACGATGTCCGCACTATCAAGATCGATGCCCCGTGGAGCTACGAGCTTTG
>JAAXHR010000216.1 GCA_012270805.1 Dehalococcoidia bacterium | reverse complement strand
TACTCCTGCAACGCGAAGTTGGGGATGCAAGCATCAAGCTGAACACACGCTGCGGTTGAAACTGGCGACAGAGGATTGTGTGGAATGACCTTCACATGTTGCGCCTCCGCCATCGCCGCAACTTTCTTACAGCCACTTAGGCCGCCACAGAGGCATAAGTCTGGCCGAACGTAGGCGCATCCGCCGTTTTCGAGCAGCTGTTGGTACTCAAAGATCGTCGTGAAGCGTTCGCCCGTCGCGATCGGAATGTTGCACTGCGCTTGGACCTCCGCCATCCTTGCTGGGCTATCGGGCAGCATCGGATCTTCGTAGAAGAACGGGTTGAACTGTTCCAACCGCCTTCCAAGCCAAATCGATTCCGCCGGGTTCATCTGGCGGTGAATCTCGACGCAGATATCGACATCTGAACCTACAGCGTCTTTTACCATGCCGACTCGCCTTACCGCTTCATCAGCCCATTCGGTGTACGACTTGTGCAGATAGTAGTCGTTCGGAAACGGAGTGAAACGGACCGCGGTAAACCCTTGCTGTTTGGCGCGCAACGCATCTTCCGCCAGTTCTTCGCCCGTATCGCCACCAACGTGCATGTAACACCGCACCCGGTCCCGCGTCTTACCGCCCATCAAGTCATAGATCGGCACACCAAGACGCTTGCCCTTCATGTCCCAAAGGGCAATATCGATCGCACTCAACGCCCCCTGAACAACCGAACCCATGAAGTGCGACGAGCGATACAACCACTGGTAGTGATGCTCGATCAAGTTCGGATCCTTACCCAGCAGATAATCGCTCATCACCTCGATCATCGTCTTCGTCGGACGTTGCCAACCGTGCACACCCCCTTCACCCACGCCAACGTAGCCATCCTCGGAGTGGATCTTTATCAAGAGCCATCGGCTCCAGAGGAACGTCTCGACTTTTTCGATCTTGGTCATCAGTGTTTCCTGTTAGTGATTCAGCCGCAGGCAGGGCTACGAACAGCCTCAGCGATTGCAGTTTACCCGAAACCCGTCTATTCTTTCTCCGAAGACTGAACAATCCGAGGATTCGTCAATGCGAATACTGATTACCGGCATCACAGGACGCGTTGGTGCAAACGTCGCCAAACGATTTGTCGATCTCGGGCACGAAGTGACAGGATTCGTCGTGCCTGGGGACCCTCAATCCGAAAAAGTAGCCCAAGTCGGTGCTGAAGTTGTTGAAGGTGATTTAGCTTCGAGTGCAGACGTGATGGCGGCGGCGGACGGCGCCGAAGCAGTCTTCCATCTGGGCGCTGCCTTTCAAGCCGGCGGCCCATTCACACCTGAGCAATACTTCGACATAAACGTCAAAGGCACCTTCAACGTCCTTGAAGCGGCACTGGAATCAGATCGTATCCAACACGTCATCCACACAAGCACCGACGGCACCATGGAAAAATACCCACCCGACGGCATCGAAGAGCCCATACGCGAAGATTCCCTGCCACTAGCAGCCACAGGCTGGTACGGCTACACAAAAGTCCTGACCGAACACCTCGTAGACCGCTATGTACGTGCGGAGGCGCTGCCAGCGACCGTATTTCGATTTGCGAACGCGTGGGGCGCGGGCGAGGCACTCGATTTCAGGCAGTTCCACATGCGGACATTCATGGACCAGCTAAATGAGGCAGCAGATCCGGACTGTCGCGTTGCATACGAAGCCATGGCCGTGGCTTACAACGGCGACCCGCATCTGATAATCGCTGCCGATCGTAACGGAAGATCTTGGAAGAAGCACTTCGTGGAGGTCAGGGACATCATCCACGCATACGAAAACGCGCTCTGCAATGAGGCAACTTTCGGCAAAACCTACCAAATCGCATCTAAGGAGCCGTTCGTTTGGGAAGTGATGATCCCCTACATCGCAGAAAAGCTTGGCTCTCCGTACACACAAGTGAGTCTTCCGATAACGCCCACGTACTACGAGTACGATCTTACAGCTGCGAAGCGGGATTTCGGCTACGATCCGCCGTTGTCGCTGCGCGACATGATCGATGAGGCAATCGCGCACCGGCGATCAGGTGGGGGATCGATAATCCCTACATCGGTTTGAATCGCTGCATCGCATAGTAGGTTCCGAAACCGAACCCGATCAGCGCCGGGAGGTGTACCAAGATACCCGCACCAACCAACAGGGTTGGGAATATCTGTCCGATCATCTCAACAGCCATCACCTCTGAAACGTAGAAAAGCAGCGCAAGTGCCCCCGCCAGAATCCGGAGACTATTGGCGTATTTCCGCCCGCTGATCGCTTGCATGATCTGAGCAACGCCCATAACACCCGCGAACTGCGCGACGCCGACCACGATAAGCCAGATGGAAGAATTGGTGCCTTCCAATATGTCGAGTGACCAAAGGGCAGCCAAAATCACTGCCGCAATCGCCCCGATCCCCACGGCGGTCAAACCACCGAGGATGCCGATTCGGATGATGTCGCTTTGCGTGACCTTGAAGATTGCCGGGCCGCCGATAGAAGCACAATCTGGACATTTAGAACCGACCGGTGCATAAACCATGCATCGAGGGCAGATCAGATCTCCACATTGCCCGCACCGCAGATTAGTCTCCACTCCCTGG
The DNA here is from genome assembly GCA_012270805.1 of Dehalococcoidia bacterium. GTDB lineage: Bacteria > Chloroflexota > Dehalococcoidia > Lucifugimonadales > Lucifugimonadaceae > Bin127. Next base: position 5,935 of record JAAXHR010000216.1, on the reverse strand, counting down.
TCGCGAGGGCACTCCGTCATATTCAGCTCTAGTTCGGTAGCGTTCTCGCTCATGAGATCAGTTTAGTTGCCTGGATTCGGGCGACTGTGCACCCAAGCGTCGCGTGACGCGATATCGCGATCGTAGATCATGCGGTTCCATACAAGTCGGGAAGGTGTCAACTCCCCATAAGTTAACAACGAATCTTTGAATCCGCCGGATGTGACTCTCCTGATAATCGTGATTAGCGCGAATCCCACACCGTACACGGCGACCCAACTACCGTAACCAGCCCATATCGCCCAAGCGGGCAGCAAGATTGTCGCCAATAGCCACGAAACCGCCGAATCTCGCCACGGCGTGAGCGAGAAGAGGACTCCCGGGATCGTTGCCCACAAAACGAAAAGCGGTACCCCATACGCGAGCATCGAGCCGAGGCCGACCGAAATCCCGCGACCACCAGAGAACTTTAAAAATACCGGCCAGTTGTGCCCGCACATCGCCGCCAACGCGGTGATTGCTTGCACCAGTGGTCCGAGGTCTAACAACACCGCCCCTCCGACGTACACCGGCAGGAATCCCTTTGCAAACACGTCGAATAAGGCGATTGGTGCCACCCATTTCTTACCGACGTGAACCGATACGTTGGAAGCACCAACGTTGCCGCTACCATATTCCCGGATGTCGATACCAGCAATCAACCGCCCGATCAGATAAGCCGACGGAATCGATCCGACCAGATACGCCGCGGCGACGAGGGCGATGGATGGCAGAGTGTCTGACATCTATTCGATCGCTACAACTTCGACTCGTCGAGACGATATCCAACGCCATCGCTGCCGTGCATCTCCGATGCTCGTTCGTACAGCTTCCGCACGGTGCCAGGCGGTGGGCCATTCATGCCTGGCAGGATCTCATTGATGGTGTCGTTCGCGTGATAGTCGGAACCACCCGACTTGACGAGGTCAAATCGGTCGGCAAGGATTGAGTACCGGTCAATCATATCGGAGCCATATTTCTCGGCATAAACTTCAATGCCTGCCAAACCGTGGGGGTTGAGAGCCGACAATACTTCTTCAACATTGGGCACGGTGCGCGGGTGCGCGACCGTCGCTACACCACCTGCGGCGTGCACCAGCTGCAAGGCACGTATCCCGCCAAGTTTACGTCGTGAGAGGTATGCGGGTCGACCGGGAGAGAGGTAGCGTCTGAACGCGTCGGGGATCGAGTTCACGTAACCCCGAGCCAACATCGCACGCGCGATATGCGGTCTACCGATCGCTCCATCGGCGTTGGCGACCACATCTTCCCAGTCGACCGGTAGACCGAGTTCTCTAAGTCGATCAACAATCTGCTCTGCTTTCGACTCGCGGTCTCGTAGCAACGCCGCCAATTCAGCTCGTAGCTCTGGGTTGTTCCGATCGATGAAGTGGGCCGTTAGGTGTATCTCGGTTTCCTCGACTTCAGCGCTCAACTCGATCCCGGGAATGAATATGATGCTGGGATGTTTAAGACTCGCAGCCTCTGCTTCATCTAAACCCGATGTCGTGTCGTGATCTGTGATCGCGAACAAGCGCAAAGATGTCGTGCTCACCAACTCGACCAACTCGGTCGGAGACTTGACACCGTCAGAAGCGTTGGTGTGCAGGTGCAAATCCTCTTGGACGGGCCACGGCGGCGCGATAGCAAGTTGCTCGCTAGGATCATGCCTCGCACCGGAACTAGACGCCGACATTTGACCTCAAGGGAAAAACGAACACGAAGAATCGTCTAAGTTTGCGCGTCGCGCCCGGATCAGCTGGCCACCGCCTCCGCGCGCGACTCGCGGATGACAATCACCTTGATCAGTCCCGGATATTGCAACCGCTGCTCGATCGCTTTGGCTATGTCGTTCGAAAGAACGCTCGCATCAGCATCGGAGATCTTTTGCGGATCGACCAGAACACGCACCTCTCGTCCGGCCTGAATGGCGAACACTCGCCGAACACCGTCGAAACCTCGTGCCACACTCTCTAGTTCGTTGAGACGTTTCAAGTAGTTTTCGTTGGTGTCACTGCGAGCGCCGGGCCGGGCGGCGCTGATCGCGTCGGCTGCCGCGACCAAAAACGATACCGGTGTCGTCATTTCGCGGTCATGGTGTTCTCGGATCGCGACGACGATGTTGTCGCGCACTCCGTATTGAGCTGCAAGGTCGGCGCCGATCTCGGCGTGTGGCCCTTCAACTTCGTGAGTCAGGGCTTTACCAATGTCATGCAGGAAACCAGCGGTCTTCGCCGTCTGGGCGTTAGCACCGATCTGAGATGCCAGCATGCCCGAGATGTGCCCGACTTCCGTGCAGTGCAGGAGGACGTTTTCGCCGTAGGAGTAGCGGTATTTGAGCCGGCCCATCATCTTGGTCAGTTCCGGGTGGAGCCCTCTGATGCCAACGTCAAGGACGGCATCTTCGCCCGCCTTTCGCACCGCGACATCAACTTCTCGTTGCGACTTTCGAACGGCATCCTCAATGCGCGCGGGTTGGATACGACCGTCCTTGATGAGACGAACCAATGCCACGCGGGCAACTTCTCTACGGATCGGATCGAAACAGGAAATCGCTACCGTATCAGGAGTGTCGTCAACCAGTAAGTCGACACCAGTGTTGGCTTCGATCGCCCGGATGTTTCGGCCCTCGCGCCCGATCAATCTCCCTTTGACGTCTTCCGACGGTATCGGGATGCTGGTCACCGACGCTTCGCCGACTACGTCGGCAGCCAAGCGTTGCAAAGACGCCGCCAAGATTTCGCGGGCCCGTTCGTCGGCCTCGTCTTGGTAACGGAGTTCGGCTTCGCGGAACCGTCGCTTGAACTCGTAGGCGTTTTCGTCTTCCGCACGTTTGAAAAGAAGGTCCTTGGCAGAATCCTTCGACATGCCGGAGACGCGTTCCAGTTCAGTCGCGGTGCGCTCGCGCAGCTCTTCGTCCTCATTTTGCAATCGCTCTTCGAAAGCTTTCAAGTCGGATTGTTGTGTGCGCAACTCCTCAGCGGACCTGTCTATCCGCCGTTGGATGCGTTGTAGATCGCGCCGCTCACGCCGCGTTTGCCGTGCCGAATTGGTCCTTTCTGTTTCGATCTCTTTTCGAAATTCTTCTGCTCTGAGTTGCGATTCTTTGAGAATCTCGTTGCTTCGAGTCCGCGCCTGTTCAATTTGTTGCGTCAGTGCATCTTCTGTTGCCTTAATGGCCCTTGAGTTGAGGCGCGAGTTGCCCCAATAGCCGAGTGCCACTCCGACAATCAGAAACACCAACGCAGACATGCTTGCGAGGCCGGCTACTAAGGCAGGATTCATGGAGTGACTCCTTGTTGTAGCCGCAGTTACCTGCGTCGGAATCGCGTCGGAACAGATCCGCTCGGAACTACCGTTTGCCCATATTCCCTAGACCCGGGTGTTTGCAATGCGTCGGCATTCGGATAAATGCCCTGCCATATGGATCCAATCGATCGAGCGAAGAACTCTGTCGATTCAACGCGGTTCACATTGTTGCTTCTCGTTAAATCTTACGCAATACGCGACGAGGTACGCAACAAGCACCCTCGGCGACGAATGAGTTTGCGCCGACCCTACGCGCGCGGCTCTCACCAACAAGAACGCGTAAACAATACATCCTGACTGGCGAATTGCGCCGAACTAGTCTACTCTTCGGCGACTTCTTCTTCGCCTTCGGCTTGCCCTTCGATCTCTTCGCCTTCTTCCTCTTCGTCAACGAGGTCTTCGGCGATGACCCGAGGCGGTTGTATCCAAGCGATGCGCTCTTCAGGGTCCCCGGCTAGAACGGCTCCTTCTGGCAATTCCAAGTCGGATGCCAAGATCGCGTCGTCAAAGGATTCCAATACGATGCAGTCCGCTTCGAGCGATTGCGGGATGTTGCCCGGGCGAGCCTCCAACACGATTTCGTACACGCCTTGAGTGACGAATCCGGCACCGCCGCGGGTGCCCGGCGCAATTTCTTGGTTGAAAAGAATTACAGGCACCGGTGCTTCGACAGTTTGATTCGGATCGACACGTAAAAAATCGACATGAAGGACATCCCCCGACACCGGATGCGTGGCGATTTCACGGACCAAGGTGACATCGGTACTGCCATCATTAGTTTCGACTATCACGGGGGATGTGCGTCCCGCTTCGCGTACGACGCTGATCAGTCGGCGACCTTCGGCTTGCAGCGATTGCGGAGCGTCGTCGAGACCGTACACGTGGATGGGAATGATGCCTTTTGCTCTCAACGCGCGGTTCTTCTTGCCCATCGCAATGCGAGGATCGGCTTTCAGCACCAGGTCGGGCATGTCGAATTTGCTCCCATATCTAGGGTTGTGATCTATGTGTCGCGGTGTTGGATGTGCTCAAGCTGACAATTGGAGGCACATCGCGATGTTCAGCAACCCTCGATTCTAATCTGCGAATGCCCACATTCCAACTTGGCCTCCGAATCAATTGATACGCCGTGGCTCATTGGTATACTTTGGGCATCGCAACTCAACGCTCGTCAACGCGTTTCGATCTGGAAAAATCAGTGGCGAGCCATCTAAGGACGAAGCCAGCGCTTCGCTCAATCGATCGTCATGTTGATACCGATGAGAGTGGACTACGCGGTCCGCATACTTGTATTTCTGGCTATGCAACCGGAAGAAATGTATACGCCCACGTCCATCATCGCGAAGCAGCAGCATATTCCAGAACCCTATCTCCTGCGCATATCCGCTGACTTAGTGAGATCCGGGCTGATCGAATCGCGACGCGGCCCTGGTGGCGGCATACGATTGGCGAAATCACCGACGAATATCACGGTCGGCAAGGTTGTGGACTGCGTTGATCACACGTTTTCGGCAATCGACTGCTTATCGGAGCCGGATGCTTGCCTCATTTCTGGCGCGTGTTCGCAACGTGAGTTATGGGGTGACGTTGAGCGGATGCTTCTCGACTATCTGTTTCAAATCAAAATCGAGGATCTGGTCACTAAGCAGCAGAAGCTCGAAAGTATTCAAGATTTGGAGCTCAACGTCGGTGCCCCGGCGTAACTTTCATCGGCGATCCGACGCACGCTCATTAGAGCAGAACGGTGTTCTTGGTCCACCAGTTTGATGGGATAGAATCACGCTTACTCGTCGAAGGAAATCATCACCGAATCCAATTTGTCTGTCGCTGAAACGTCAGCCGCAGTCACGATGCTGATCGAAGGTCGCTCCAATGCAAAGCACAAATGGTTCAGTCAACGGTAGCCCGAACGGTACGCAAACAGCTGCCCCGCCGCTCACTCCGGCTCAAGTTCAACGCTACAGCCGACACCTGATAATGCCCAACGTGGGGAGTGCTGGTCAGCGTGCTCTGGTCGGGGCCAAGGTGCTGGTTGTTGGTGCTGGCGGTCTTGGTTCTCCAGTCTCTCTCTACTTGGCGTTGGCGGGCGTCGGTACGATCGGCATTGTCGATTTCGATACCGTGGATGTAAGCAACTTGCAGCGTCAGATTTTGCACACCGATGCCGATGTCGGTCGTCGCAAGGTCATCTCCGCCAAGGAGACTCTCGAGGCGCACAACCCCGAAGTCAACGTCATCACGCACGAGGAGCCCATCAACGCCGACAACGCGATGGACATCATCCCTAACTACGACATCGTGGTCAATGGCGCTGACAACTTTGCGACGCGCTACCTCGTCAACGACGCTGCCTACCTGGCTGGCAAACCGCTCGTCGATGGTGCCATCCTAGTGTTCGACGGTCAGGCTGCTACGTATCTTCCGGGCAAAGGCTGCTACCGATGCCTGTTCCCTGACCCGCCGCCTCCAGGAGAGGTCCCGAACTGTGCTGAGGCAGGAGTGATCGGAGCGTTACCCGGGCTGGTTGGCTCGATCCAAGCCTTGGAGACCATCAAGATCGCGATGGGCATCGGCGAGACACTATCTGGCCGCATGTTGATCATCGACG
>JAAXHR010000387.1 GCA_012270805.1 Dehalococcoidia bacterium | reverse complement strand
AGGTAGTCGCGACCATCGGAGACCATGTTGCCCCACGTGGGCGTTGGTTGCGGGATTCCAACGCCGAGGTATGAGAGTGTGGCTTCGGCGAGTACCAATCCGCCGGCGCCGAGGGTTGCGAGAACGATAACGGTGCTGCTGACACCGGGCAGTATGTGCCGGAATGCGATTCGGAAGCCTGAAGCACCGGCGACACGGGCTGAGGAGACGTAGTCCCGTTCGCGGAGGGATAAGACCTCCCCTCGTACAGGCCGGACGAATCCGACCCAAGAGATGAGTACGAGTATCAGGAACATGATCGTGAAAGATGTGCCAAGGACGATCTTAATGACGAGGGCGAGCATGATGAAGGGCAATGCGATCCAAGCGTCAACGAGTCGCATGATGATTTCGTCGACGATGCCGCCGATGAATCCAGCCGCGAGTCCAAGAGAGGTTCCGATGATCATACCGCTAGTCATGCCGACTGCGACAACCATCAACGATGCCCTTCCGCCATACAGTAGTCGGCTCCAAAGGTCACGTCCTACTTGGTCGGTTCCGAGCCAGAACTCTGGCGCGCCGCCTTCGAGCCATATCGGGGGATTACGAACGCGTGTGAAGTCTGCATCTCGGATGGGGTCGTGTGGTGCGATCACAGGTGCGAATGCAGCTAGCACTACGAGCAAAGCGAACACCACTGTCCAGATAATCGGATATCGACGCAAAAAGTCGTATACGGCGATTGGTCCCCGCAATACGGACCGCACTGGTGTGGGCAACCATGCACCAGTTTGGGCATATTCGGGTAGTTGGTACTCGGTGGCCATGAGATTCAGCTCAACCTGATTCGCGGATCGACAAGTACGTAGAGAACATCGGCGACGAGGTTTGCGGTGATCAATACGACTCCTGTGACGAGGGTAGTCCCTACGACGAGGTTCAAATTGTTGTTAACTACGGCTTCGATGGCTAACAATCCAAGACCGGGCCACGCAAACACGGCTTCGACGACGACAGTTCCAGTTACGAAGTTCCAGAGGAGCAATGCCGATACTGTAATTGGGACGATGAGAGAGTTTCGCAGAGCGTGTTTCCAGATGACTTTGGATCCATCGACGCCCTTTGCACGTGCGAGTTTGACGTATTCGGAGTCCAGGACTTCAAGCATTGCGGAGCGCATCAAACGCATGTAACCTGCGGCCGCGCCCCAAGCCAAGGTTACTACTGGGAGAATCATAGCTTTGAATTGATCGAGGGGGTTTTGAGACCCGATGGTTCCGATAACTGTGACGGGAACCCACTCGAGAGCTACGGCAAAGATGAGGATTGCCATGATTCCGACGTAGAAGGCCGGAAGGGTGATACCTAGATTTGCGATTAGGCGCACGGTATAGTCGAGGAGCGAGCCGCGTTTGACCGCGGAAATCATCCCGAATGAGAGGCCGAAAATAGTGGCCAATACCCAAGCTGAAACTCCGAGTATGACGGTCGGAGCGATCTTTTCTCGGATTTTGTGCGTTACGGGGAAGCCGTCTGACAGGTCATGCCCGAGATCGCCGCGTAATACGTCGGTGAGCCAGAAGAAGTATTGAAGCGGGACCGGCTTGTCGAGGTGTAGTTTTTCGCGCTGGATCTGTAGTGCGCTCTCGGAGATGCCGTAACCGCCTTCTGAGACCAGCATCGCCAACGGGTCACCGACGAGACGCGAGAGTGAAAAGACGATGATAGTTACAAGGAACAGCGCCACCAGGGATGCGAAGATTCTTCTTAGGATGAATCGTTGCATTTAGGCTCGTTCCATCACGATGTGTTCAAGTGCATAGAAGCAGGGGCGGTCTTTAGGCCGCCCCTGCTCGTTGGCACTTTTTGTCGGCTTGCTTCAGCCTGAGTTCGGGCTCAGTTCGCGAGTCTGACCCACTCTAGGCTGTTCATCCTGCCCAGAACACCCTTGCCTTCCGGCAACATCTGCCACTCGGAGATCAGTGCTGGGTTGTAAAGAGCGGCGACCGGGTTCTGGTAAACGCCGACCCATACCATCCATTCGCGGTTCCAGTCGAACATCTTCGTGACTAGGTCACGGAGTACTTCGATGTCTGATTCTTTGGCCATCGCGAGATAGGTCTCGGCGAAGATCGGAATCTCCATTGCTCGGTTGTAACCGCCAGGCCGTCCAAGCGAAGTTGCGTGGAGGTCGGTTGGCCAAGTAGGTGGCGCCGATGCTGCGCCGCCGGAGAAGAATATCTTCTTGTTGGTCCGGTTGACGAGCGACGGCCTGTACGAGGAGTAGTTCTGTTTGTCGAATGTGCTGTTGATGTTGAGGTTCGCGAGCCATTCGATGCCGATGGCTTCTTGGATGGTCTCACCAGACCCGGCTGATGGACCTGCCCACCATTCGACGTCGAATCCGTCAGACAGGCCGACTTCTGCCAGTAGTGCTTGCGCACCAGCGACATCATGGGGGATGTCCCAATCACCCTTGTAGAACGGGTGGTTAACGTCCCAACCCGGAGCGTATGAAACGCGGCCGAAGCCGTCGGTGAGTGCGGTCATCAGCTTCTCGCGGTCGATCGCCATGGCCATAGCCGTGCGGACCTTCTTGGATCGCTCCATCGACGCAGGGTCAGCAGGATCGCCGATCCATGGCAAAGATGTGTCAAGCGGTGGCTTGAACAGCAAGTCGCCAGGTGTGTCGCTCGTGAAGGGTTGACCGTCGATGGCGAGTTTGTCTTCCCAGTAGTTGCCGGAGTAGACGTATGACGCGTCGCCCCAGAAACCTTCGGGAGCTTGCGAGAATCCTTCCTCGAACATCTCTTTCCAGTCTGTGAGCGCGAGCTCGCCAATCTGTGCCTGTCCGGTCTTGAGCATCGACTTACGAACGCTGGCTTCCGTCACCTGCAAGACGTTTGCAGCGGCAACGTATGGTCGTTTGCGCCAGTGATCATCTAACGCTTCAAGGAAAACCCCCTTGTGTTGCGTCCACTCAGTTACCTCGAACGGGCCGGTACCGACAATCCGAGTCCGCATACCTTCGGGTCCAACTTCATCGAAGAACGCCTTGGAGAAGATGGAAATCCCTTCATGGAAGTTCGTGATGTATTGCAACAAAGTATGCCCACCGAAGGCTATCCAGTTGAAGCGCACCTTGTAATCGTCGATGACCTCGACTTCACTTACGAGGTTCGCCAAGTCTCCGCCAGTATCGTGGATGCTGTCTGGTTGGATCTTGGGGTTGGCATCGTTCCAAGAGAACGCGACATCTGTGGCAGTCATTTCGCCGTAACCGCCGTGGAACTGGATGCCCTCACGCAACGTGAAATCGGTGTAAGAGATACCATCGGCTGACATCTCCCAGTCGCTAGCGAGCAACGGACCCAGCGCGACGGTGCCATCTTCAGCACGGACGGCTTCGAGCAATGTCTCTGTCGAACCTGTTCGGGCGGTGACCGAGCAAGCCGGGCAGTAGCGCGGGCTAGAGTTCATGAAGTAGGAATTGCCGATGGCGGCGATAAGCACGCCTGAAGGCTCAACATCGTCGCCAGCACCGCGAGATACACCCTCGATATCTACTTTCATGGCAGGGGCTTCAAGAACGGTCAACTGCGGAGTGGCTGTGACAACGACCTGAACCTCTTTGGCTACTTCCTTGACGACCTCGCGAACGACTTCCTTCTCAACCTCCACCGGAACCTCTTTCACGACTTCACGAACGACTTCCTTCTCGACCTCGACCGGAACTTCAACCTCTCTCACAACCTCGCGGATTACTTCCTTCTCGACTTCGATCGGGACTTCCTTCTCAACTTCGCGAATAACCTCCCTCTCAATCTCCACCGGCACTTCCACCTCAACCGTGCGGATTACTTCGCGTTCGACCGTTACCTCAACAATCGTTTCGCTACCGCATGCCACAGCCGCCAAACCGGCGACTCCCAACAGCAGCAACGCGAAACTTCGGATGCTAAACGTCATGACTCCTCCTTATTGAAGTCTGTATGCGTCGCGGTATTTTAGCACCGCAACGTATTCGTGCGCGTGCCAATCCACAGATAACAAAAACCGCCTTTCACGCATCCGCAAGCCCACATCACTCCGAAACACGCCGAACGGCAAACCATATTATCAACGAAGTCTTCTGCTATCCGAACGCCCTCGTATCATAAACACGTAACCCAACCTCGTATCGATTCCACCCCTGCCGAACATAATGAGCACCGTCTTCTACCGAAAATGGCGACCCACGCGTTTCAGCGACGTCGTCGGCCAAGAGCACATCACAGCCACGCTCCGCCGCGCCGTCCTGTCAGACCGCGTCGCCCACGCCTATCTTTTCACCGGACCGCGTGGCGTCGGCAAAACCTCTACCGCCCGCATCCTCGCGAAAGCCCTCAACGCCGATCTTGACGAACACGGCGACCCGATCCCTGACACCGAGAACGCCATTGCCATCGACGAAGGGCGATTCATGGACCTCATCGAGATCGACGCCGCTTCGAACCGAGGCGTTAACGATATTCGCGACCTCCGCGAGCGCGTTCTGTTACGCCCAACCGTCGGACAGTTCAAGGTCTACATCATCGATGAAGTCCACATGCTAACAACCGAGGCCTTCAACGCACTGTTGAAAACACTTGAGGAACCGCCACCTCAGGTAGTCATGATCCTCGCCACCACCGACATCCATCGGGTCCCGGCGACCATCATCTCCCGATGCCAGCGCTTTGACTTCCGCCGACTCACTTCTGACGATGTCATCGGACGCCTCATTCTGATCTGCGAGGAAGAGGAGATCGAATGCGAACCCAGTGTCCTTGAACTCGTCGCCCGGGCCGCGTGGGGCTCCCTCCGCGACGCGGAAAACCTCCTCGAACAACTTGCCGTCTCATACGGCACCGGCGAAATCACCGAAGCCCAAGCCCGCGAACTCCTCGGCATCGGCGACACGTCATCCGCCCGAAACCTCGCCAGTGCCGTCCTCCGGAAAGATGCCAAACGGGCACTAGAAATCATCGAGGAAGAAGCATCACGAGGCGCCGAACTCAAAGGGCTGCGCGACAGCACCATCTCCGCCCTACGCGGCGCGTTGCTCGCCAAACACGGCATCGCAAGCATCTACGGCGAACTCGGCGATGCTCCCGATCTCGAACCCGAAGCCATGAACGCGTCGACTGACCAGATGCTCCACGCCATCACCACCTTCGGACGTAACGAACGCTTTGGCGAAGCATCATCTCCGCTCGCTCTCGAAATCGCCGCCCTCCAAGCCGTAGCCGAGCCTCGGAAACCTGAAGCACCCGCCGTTGCGCCGCAACCTGCTCGTCAAGCAACCTGGCGCGCAGCATCCGCACCGACACAACGAGCACCACAAACTGAAACCGCACCAGCAGACACCTCTGGATCGTCTCGAATCCTCGAAGAGATCGGTAAAGCTGCCGGAACCCAAGTCCGCACCACATTCGCTCAAGCCAACTTCATCGGCCCCAACAACGGCGTTCTAGTTCTCCAGCCAAAATACGCTAATGGAGCTAAACGTCTCCGCGATGCTTGGATGAACGAAGAAATACGCGCCAAACTCCGACCGGCGTTCCAATCCGTCTACGGAAACGACATCCGCGTTCAACTTCAGCAAGCTCCTTCGCCAAACGCATCTGCCCAAACCAACAACGCCGCTTCACCAGCACCTGCAACCACACGCGCCACCTCTCCCGCCGAAACGCGACCCGCACCCGCGCCGACGCAATTCTCCGCACCACCTTCCAACCAGCTTTCCGACCAATCTGAACCCTTCAACGCCGATGACGCAGTTACTAACCATCCCGCGGTCCAAAACCTGCGCAATCTCGGCGGGAGAGTCGTTGCGATCGAAGACGATTAACCGCGAGTTGTAAGCGCTTGAGACTGTGATACCTTCCACTAATGGCGTCGCAGTCAATCCCGATTCCCCGTCGCGGGCCGACGCTTGATCCGTACCTCTTCTTTGTCGGACGCTTTGTGAGGGACGGCGCTCGGGCGCTGATGGCGATCCTGGCGGTCATCTACCTCGCCGAAATCGGATTATCCAACAGCCAAGTCGGCATCATATTCGGGTTCAGCCTCGCAGGCGGATTTGTAATTTCCGTCGTCGTCATGCTCACCAGCCGGGGCATCTCGACGCGCACGTGGGCCGTGGTCAACATGCTCATCACCGCTCTTGCCGGAGTCCTGCTGATCGTCTCCAACGACTTCTGGCTTCTGATCATCGGCGGTTTCTTCGGTTCGTACGCCGCCAGCGGCGCGCATTGGGGAGCGATGACGCAGCTCGAACAGACCGGCATCGCCGCAGTCGTCCGTCAGGAGCGTCGGACACGGGCATACTCGAACCTCACCATCGTCTCATCTGCCGGGCGCGCGACAGGCGCGCTCCTCGCAGGACTCTCGACGCTTCTCATCAACACCTTCGACTGGGAGCCCATCAGCGCCTACCATGCCATCCTCTGGCTCTATATCGGCATGCACGGACTTGCCGCCCTTGTCTACCTGATCCTCTCCAAAGCGGTTCACCCACAATCGATCGATAACGACAACGCGTCTCCCCCCTTCGTGAATCCGTTCAAAGCTCAAGCGCGTCGTCGGATCCTCACGATCTCCAGCTTTTTCGCAATCGACTCCTTCGCCGGCGGCATGGTATTCGAATCGTTCCTCAGCTTCTGGCTCTTCACCAAGTTCGACATGTCCGCCGCCGCCATCGGCGGTCTACTGATCAGTGCACACGCATTGAACATAGCCTCTCTCGCTCTTGCACCATGGGTAGCACGTCGAATCGGGTTGCTGAACACCCTCGTATTCACTCAAGTCGCTTCAAACATCGCCCTCATCCTCTTCGCCTTCGCACCAACGGTCATCATCGCCATTGCCTTATGGCTCTTCAGGGCCCTATTCGACGAGATGGACGTTCCAACACGACAGGCGTACATGATGGGAATAACCGAAACCGACGAACACCCGGTCATGGCTGGAACGGCAAACCTGGGTCGCGGCATAGGCCGCATCCCCAGCGCCACGGTGACGGGTTGGCTTTGGGCGGGCGCACTGACCGTCACCCCGTGGATCGCCGCAGGCACCCTCAAACTCGTGTACGACTTCGCTATCTGGCTCGCTTTCCGACGCGTCGAAACCCCCTCCCATTCGACGAAAGAGGTTTAGAAATCCCCCTCCCTCAATGGAGGGACTAGAGTGAACCCGTCCCTTTCGCGAAGCGAACGCAAGGGATGCTCGAGGGGAATGGCTGCTGTGGAGCTACCCACCACCCCAAACATTCCCTCTCCCTCGGTGGGAGAGGTCAAGGCGAGAAGTCCCTCTCCCTTGATGGGTGAGGGTGAGAGAAGAGATACATTACGATTCCCCGCATGCAGGTCGCCGCTCCCTTATACAACAGAACTCCGTCAGCCGACCCTATTCAAGGCAAGGTCACACTCTTATGGCAGAAAGATATCTTCGAAATCGAGAGGCAGGGTGACACACTCACTATCATCGATGTATTCAAAGATAATGCTCAACCAGTCACCTGGAAACTTGGGGACATGGTCAGCGGTGGAGGCGGAATGACCGGGTCGCAAGGTGGAGACTATCATGCTAAAGCAGGCTTTAGCGAAAGATATCCGGGGCCGTACTTCTTAGCGAGCGGATTCTTGGCGGATTCTTGGTGAGCACGGTGCAATGATCCAGTAAGCCAGCCGGATCTGTATGTGTAGTACCTCTGCAAGAGTCGGCGCAGGTCCGGATGCGTACTCCTCATCGCACCTATGTCCAGCGTTCCGACGCATCGAGGTCTGATATGAGGTGAATACGCGATAGGATTCCCGACATGCGAGTGGTCGCCCTCTACCGACACCCCTTCAAATCCTTCTCGGCCGAGCCTTGCGACGCGCTGGAGATTGTTGCCGATGGCCGAGTTCTGGGCGATCGAGTACTAGGTTTCCGCTTCAACGATGCTGGACCGCCGGACGATGTCGAGTGGCGACGCAAAACCTGGTTCGCATCCCTACAACACACGCCGGCGCTGGCACGCTTGCGCTGCGGCTACGACCCAGCGACGCGTCGGGCATGGATCAAATTCCCTGAGTCCGATGAGTTAGTTGAAGGTTCTATCGACGAACCGGGTGATCGCCTTCGCTTCGAGCATCATCTCAACCGTTGGTATGCCGAGCTCGATGGCACACCATCCGCGATGGGACGACGCAAGCTCCCACTGCGACTTGTAGGCAATGGCACCGATGGTCGATTCCACGATACGTCGGCAGGCCTGACGACGCTCCACTCACGCGAAAGCCTGTCCGACCTCGCCAAAGCCGCCGGAATGTCGGCAATCTCCGAACTCCGATTTCGGTCTAACATCGCCATCGAAGATTGCGCCCCGTGGCAGGAGTTCACATGGATCGGACGGAAAATTCGAATCGGCGAAGTCAATTTCAAAGTCCGGAAGACCGTCGTCCGCTGCTTAGCGACGCACGTAGATCCGGCATCCAGCGATCGCGACATCGACGTAATGGGCACGCTGACCCGCATCATCGGGCAAGACGAACCGCAATTCGCCGTATCGCTAATTGCCCAGAACCCCGGCACGATCAACATCGGCGACAAAGTAGCAGTTACGGCGGCTGACTGAACCAAGCCGTCAAACAGCCAACATCCCTCGTCCCTTTCGCTCTGCGAAGGGGACGCGAGCAAGCGAAGCGATGCTCGCAGGGGATGCCCGAAGCACGCCCCAGTGATTCACACGATCCCTCCCCTCTCCCTTGATGAGAGAGGGCCGGGGTGAGCACCCGATCGAAGACGTCCGGGCATCCCAGAGAGGGCGTCCACCATAAAACAACCCTTCCCCCTCCTTCACAGGGGCTAAGGGGAGGTCGCACCGCCACTATCCGGCAGGCCAATTAAACGCCAAAAAAACACTCACCCTTCAAATCATTCCCAATCCTACGCATCCCAGTTCAAAAATGCTGGAATTAGCCCAACCGGCCGTGATCGAAATGCGTTCGCAGGTCCGGATTCGCCACGATGTAGTCCTTCGTGTGCATCACGATGTTCTCTTGAAGCTGAATCGACATGCCGCCGTCGACCGGCAACACGATCCCTGTGATGAACGAAGCATCGGGCGAACAAAGGAAAGCGATCGCATTCGCGATATCAGCCGGCACACCAGTGCGTCTTACCGGATAGTGACGTTCAAACAGTCCGAAACCAGCGTCGTTGCCCAACTCCGCCCACATCGCCTCGCCGCGCTCAGTTACTATGTGCCCCGGCGCGATCGCGTTGACCGTTATACCCAGCGGCCCAAAATCCACTGCCATCTGCCGCGTCAATCCTACGACCGCGGCCTTGCCTGCCTCATAAACCAAAGCCCGCGGCGCCTGCAACAGCCCGTGCACCGATGAGATGTTGACGATGCGGCCCACTTCCATCTTGGGCGGGTCGCCGTGCCGGCGTCCCGCGCCTTTCCATTCAGGAATCTCAAACGTGTCAGGCGGTCCAGACGCCTCCATCGCTGGCACGCCGTATTTCGCTCCCAAGAACTGCGCACCCACCAGCAGATCCATGCCAGATCGCCACGCATCAGGGTCAACATCGACTGCCGAACCGTCGCGTCCGACACTACCGCCATACGCGTTCTGGATCAATATGTCGAGACGCCC
>JAAXHR010000350.1:330-10695 GCA_012270805.1 Dehalococcoidia bacterium | reverse complement strand
GTTGCCAGGGCCGAGCGAGGCATCATATACATCGACGAGATCGACAAAATTGCGCGCAAGGATGTGAACCCATCGATAACCCGCGACGTATCGGGCGAAGGCGTTCAGCAAGCACTGTTGAAAATCCTCGAGGGGAACGTGGTCAATGTTCCACCCCATGGTGGTCGTAAACATCCTCACCAAGAGTTCATTCAGATAAACACTGAGAACATTCTGTTCATTCTTGGTGGCGCATTTGACGGCATCGACCAGATTATCCGCAAGCGCGAGCGACGATCTCGCGAAGGAAATGGGATGGGGTTCCGGACCAACGCCATCGTCGACGCGTATGCGTCGCTACCTCAGCGTCCAAATGGCAACGGGCGTGATTTGACCGATGTCACACCCGAAGATCTTCGGAATTACGGATTCATTCCCGAATTCATCGGACGCGTTCCGGTCGTGGTCGGATTATCAGATCTCACGCTTGACCAGATGGTCAAAGTACTCGTCGAACCCAAGAACTCAATCGTGTCGCAGTACGAGAAACTGTTCGGATTGGACAACGTGGATCTCGAGTTCACTGAAGAAGCCTTGGTGGCGATTGCCGAGTACGCGCAAGCTCGCGGCATGGGTGCTCGTGGGTTGCGGGCCATCGTAGAAGATGTGCTCATGGACGCCATGTACGCCCTACCGTCCTGTCCTGATGCCATGAAATGCATCGTCACCAAAGATACGATCTTCGAGCATGGAAATCCCACAATCATTGATGGTCAAGGCAACTTGATCGATCCAGAAGACATAGCCATTTCCGAAGCTGCCTGACACTCCGCTTTTCGTCCCTGAACCACCATTTCAACCTCAGTCGGCCCAGCTCCAGATGCCGATATACGTAACAATTAACGGTCGCAACCTCGAACTCTTCGAACCGATTTCGCTCGAGCACTACATTGAAGAACGAGGATTAGCAGGACGTCGTCTCGCCGCAGCGCATAACGGCGATGTCGTACCGCGCGACGACTATGCAGAGACCATCATCAACGATGGAGATACTCTGGAGATCGTCCGGCCCGTCGGCGGCGGATAGCGAAAAAGCGTCCTCCTCGCATCACGAACGAGGAGGCACCAGAATTATCCGATGTTGCCGAGACTTTACTCGACTACGCACACGGCTCCGGTAGCGGTGTCACCAGAAAATTCAGACCGGTAGCGGTGGCAACCTACGACTTGGAAAGTGTAAGATGCGCTGCCGACTTCTGGGTTGAACGAAGATTTCCACAATTCGCCGGTATCGAACTGTTCGACGGCATCATCAAATGCAGTGGCACTAGTAGGACTACCGCGGGGGTTCTCCCAAGTTACCGTCGTTCCGACTTTGACCTTTATCACCTCCGGCTCAAATCTCGAAGGATCAGCCATGATGACGGTTGCTTCGCCTTCTAGCGCAGGGCCTTCGGGGACTTCAACCTCCTCGGCTTCTGCACCTTCAACTTGTGCCTGTTCGGAACCTGCATCGGTGCCGACTGCTCTTCCTCCAGTCTCGCTACCAGTTTCTGCGTCGGCCGTGGCTCTGGCTTGCGCGGTGGCCTGAATCTGCGCGGCGATAGTGTTCGCTCCCACCTGGATGCCGGCATCTGGATCACCACCCGCGGCGATGACCGCTTCAGCAGTTGCGGTGGCATTGATCACTTTTTGTTCCGCTTCGAAGGTTTGAATCGTCTCGAACTGCGAAGTTACCTCTCCGCACGCCAAAGCAGCGACCGTCAATGTTGACAACGCCCACACGCCAATTAAGAGTGCAAGTGCGTAGTTTTTCATCTGCACCTCCTATTAGGGCTTAAGCGACCTGTCGCAGTCGCGGGTCGAGACGGTCTCGCAACCAATCACCGAAGAAGTTCATTGACAACACCACAAGGAAGATGGCAGTTCCGGGAACCAACGTAAGGTGTGGCGCTTCCAAGATATAGTCGCGCCCCTCGTTGGTCATGACACCCCACGCCGGCGTTGGCGGTTGTATTCCCGCACCCACGAAACTCAAGGTCGACTCGGCGAGTATAAGACCGCTGGTGTTCAAGCTGGCAACCACGATCACCGTATTCATGATCCCTGGCACCAGATGGCGCCAGATGATGCGAATGTCCGACGCACCGGCCACTCGTGCCGCGGCGACATAGTCCAACTCGCGCAACACAAAGACCTGCGCGCGAATCACACGCACAAAACCGACCCACGCGACGAGCATCAAGACGAACAACAACATATCGACTTTCCATAACAATACGTTGACTTTCGCGCCAAACAACTGAGTGACCACGATTGCGACCATCAAAAACGGAAGCGCATTCCAGATATCTACAAACCGAGTGACGATCTCGTCGAAGAACCCGCCGTAGTATCCGCTGAACAATGCAACGGCGGTGCCTAAGATCATGCCGGAGGTCAGCGAGAATGTGACGACCGCGATCGAAATCCTTGAACCATGGAGCAGTCGACTGAAGATATCACGTCCAGTGTGGTCGGCACCAAAGATGTGCAGTTTCCCACACTGCGCGATGTTTTCCGACTGAGTACCGCCGTCAGGGTCGATGTAATCGCAGGCTCGATAGCTCAACTCGGCGATTGTTGTGCCGCCTAGCGGAATATATGCGGCGCGGGATCGTTCCCACAATCCAAGGTTGCGGTCGTGAGAAAAGCCTTTGTCGCGCGGGAATGGCGCTACGTACGGCCCAATGATCGCGGCGATCAACAGCAGCAACAGGATGAAAATCGGAATGATCGGGTACCGACGAAGGTAGTACCAAACCAAAGTGAACGGGTTCGAACCCCGACCTGAATAAGTGACAACCGCGGTCGTTTGCTCGGTGGCAGAGCCCGTTGTTGCTTCCGTCCTGTCAGCTTCTGTTGCCATTCGCAGTTACCCCAAGAATCTAAGTTTCGCGTTGAAGCTTGACCTCTACCTAAGCCGGACGCGTGGGTCGATGACGGTGTAGAGGATGTCTGCAAGAGTGGCAAACACCAAGAAATACATGAGGAAGATGATCACAGTCCCAAGCAGTAGCGGGAAATCGTTGTTTTGCACCGCTTCCTGTAACGCCACCTGACCGATACCTGGCCATGAGAACACGATCTCGACCACCAATGCGCCATTCAAGAAGCCGGCGAACAGCAAAAGCATCGAGGTAATCGGTGCTATCAACGCGTTGCGAAGTGCGTGTTTGAAAATCACCGTCGTGTTCCCGACGCCTTTCGCCCTCGCCATCTTCACAAACTCTGAATCGAGAATCTCCAACATGGAAGACCGCGTCAAACGCATCAGGCCCGCAGCCGATCCCCAGCCCAGCGCGAGGCACGGCAAAACATACTCCTTCCACCTCAGTTCGTCCGGGGTCCGTCCTCCTGCCGGCATGGCAAAAATCCTTAAAAAGGCAAACGGGCTATCTTCAGAAATCGCCTGCAAATTGACGGAAAAAAGCCAGATCATCACGATTCCAGTAACGAATGCTGGTGCTGCCTGCCCAACCAAAGCCACGAACCTAGCAAGGTAGTCGAAAAAACCTCCCCTCCACACGGCTGCGACCACTCCTGTAGGTATACCCATCAGAACAGCAATCAACCAACCTCCGATACCTAACTGCACAGTCGCACCTAAACGACCCTTGATGATGTCCCAAACGTCAATCTGCAAACCCAACGAAACGCCAAAATCAAGTCTAAATACGCGCCCGAGCCACTCGACGTACTGAACCGGTGCCGGTTTATCGAACCCAAGACGGTCGCCGAGGCGATTCCAACTCTCCTGCGTTAGACCATACCCGCTTTGGGGCACGAAGATCTCACGCGGGTCTTTCGGGTTGACATGGACGAGGATAAATATCGCTAGAGTGGCACCGAACACGGAGATCAGTGAAGTTAATATGCGACCTGCCAAGAAACGAAACATTGATGGCTCCCGGGGCTATATCCAAACGATCCCTTGCGTCCTCATGTGGGCTTTTATCGAAGTTAGGCCATCTCGAGGGCGTAATCATCCCTCACCGACGCCTGCCGGTGTCAAGTTTGTATTCGGATCACGCGGAGTGCCGCATGACCAGTCGGCACAATTCGCGCGATGATGGCGGCGCGCGGACCTGGTGTCCCGCGAACCGCCATCATCTTTGTGGTTAGAGCCCAATCACTCTACGGATCGAGCCAAATCCGCATTCTCTTCTAGAAACTACCTGATGACGATGAACTCAGGGTTGCTAGACCAGTTGCTGTAGTGCTGCTGGCGACCGTTCCAAGATGCAATTCTCGGACCGGCAACTAGACCCTTCGGCACTTCGACAACACCGGCGTACTGTACCCAGTACATTGACCAGTCCACCCATTCGAGGTGTTTCTGCTCACGCACGGCCTTGTCCTGCTCGCCGAGGATCTCGAACAGCCACTTCGCGCCTGGCTGAGACTCGAAGCCTACGCCCCAACCGGGCCGGCTGGATGACGTGTCAACCGTCGGCAACGGCCAGTCGAGCGGGTAGACGTTCGAGTGAACGTCGCCGTTCTTGAAGACTGGCAAGTATTGCACACGGCGTCGCATCCTCTGCGAGATGACTCCGCCGTAGTCCTCGATCAGCTGCTCGATCTCGATACCGAGCTGTTCCCACTGCGAAGTGATGTAGTCAGCGATTTCGAGACTGACTTCACCGATCTCAGCAACGTAGGCCTGGAGCACCATGCTCTCGATGCCTTGGCGCTTACCGCCAACCAACGGGTAGCCAGCTGCTGCAAGCAGTGCGTCGGCAAGTTCGAGGTCACCATCAGGCAACGTCCACGGGACACCATTCTCAAAGATGGTGCCAGCGGCACGAGGATCGCAGTCAATGCGGTTTCCTAGCCAGTCCCAGCAACCGGTGTTTCGGTCGGGGTCCCAGCCTGGGAAGTGCGGGCCCATGTACTCTGAGTAGATGCCTGCGCCCTTGTCATCCAGGAATACGCTGTTGATCTCGTTGCGGTCGATCGCGATCGACTGGGCGAGACGGACTAGGCGAGCCTGCTCCATGTCGCTGATCCCCGGAGGGTTGTCGACATCCTCGTACGGTGCGTTGCCGCATCGCTCGAGACCAGGACCGTCACCATCCGAGCACGGGCTGTCAATCGTGCCCCAAGGGTTGCCGATCCACGGGTAGTCCTCAGTGTAGGGACCCTCGTTCGGGCCGTCACCGCAAGCGTTGTCAATTGCTTCGGCGCTACGGTTTTCGCAGTTCCAAGGCTCTAGCGGTTCGCCAGTGCGGGCATGCGAGTGCTCCCAGAGAAGCCCCGGATACATGATGGACTGACCAACGAAGCCGCCGGGCATCGTCTCGAGGAAGCGGTAGCCCTCTTGCACAACGCCTGGGACCAGTTTGAAGTCCAACAGCGCCAAGTCTGCTTCGCCGTTGCGGAGCATGGCGATGCGAGTGTTGTTCTCTGCAACCTGGATCTGGGTGTACTTGTCGATACCGGGCTGTACGCGCCAGTGGTCGGCAACGGCCTCGGTCGTGCAGCGGTCGCCAGGTACGCAGTGGCCCTGTCGGAACGCGCCGGTGCCGACGTGATGCTCACGTGCCCACTCAACTCCCATGGAGTCTTGGTGACTGAGGTAGTACAGACCGCGCGCTGCGCTCAAGCAACCGAACTGCGAGATCGGAAGACAGAAGTAGACCGGAGATACCAGTCCGATTTCGACCGTAAAGTCGTCGATCTTCTTGGCTTCCAAGAAGATTGCCGCCAAGTCGCCAGAGTTACCGTAAGTGGTGTCTGGGTTCGTGGTGGCGTTCGACTCGTTGAAGTAGCGGACTACTTCGTCAGCGTCGACGATCCCAAAGTCCTGGTCTTCAAAACCTACTGGTGGGATGAACGGAATGCCTTGTCCGTCGGGACCTTGTTTCATGCTCATGCGGACGCGGGTTCCCGCCGGGTCGATGTCCCAAGAATCAACGAGTTCTGGAGTCATCGGGTCGCCGTTTTCGAAGACGAAGAAGTATTCTTCCACACCGCCTCCGTGCGTCGGAGTTCCACGGTATGGACCGACGGTTGGAAGCCCAATGACGGCGCCAACGCCCCGCGTGGCGAACACAACCTCAACCTCCTCAGCCATAGCCTCGGGGGCCATGGCCGGGGCTGCGGTCGCGGCCGCTTCTGCGGTCGCTGCCGGAGCGGCTTCTGCCGCTGCCGCACCCTTCTGGGCGGGAGCCGCGGTCGCGGCGGCGGCGGCCTGTTCGGCCGGTCGCGCAGTCGCTGCAGGTGCTGCTTTTGCCGCAGGTGCTGCTGTGGCGGCCGGTTTGGCGGTTGCCGCAGGTGCCGGCTGCTGAGGCGCTTCCGGGCTACCGCAGGCTAGAACGAACGCTACTGATGCAACAGCAACCGTCAAGGGCAGGAAGCCCCACCGCCTGAGTAGATAGCTTAGTTTCATTAATGAACCTCCTGTATTGTGCCGATGGAGATGGTTCATAGACACGGATCCGCCGCGTCTTGCTCCCACCGGTCGTTTACAGCGCCACGAATACGTCATGGACACCTGCAACTCCGCAGAGTATACAGCATACACCACGTCTCGCGACTTACAATACGCGGGTAAATCTAGCATCACAATCGCAGTTTGTCAACCGGGCAACTCCGATTCTGTACTTGACTGGAACCAGATGACCCCGAATCCAACGACATCCATCGAACGCCCGACACCTGAGCCGTTGAACGGTAAAACCATAGTCGTGACTGGTGCTAGTTCCGGCATCGGGCGAGCGGCTGCGGAAGTCGTCGCCAAGCACGGCGCCAATGTGGTAGTCGCGGCACGAAGAGCTGATCTGTGTGCAGAAGTTGCTGAAGATATCCGGAAGGACGGCGGCGAAGCCACTTGGGTGCAAACCGATGTAACTGAACATTCCGACGTTGTTCGGATGGTCCGCCACACCCTAGACACGTACGGAAAAATCGACGGCGCATTTAACAATGCCGGCGTTTTACTGGACACCGGGCGCATCCACGAAATGGATGCAGATGTGCTGCGACGCTCATGGGAAGTCAACGTCCATGGCGTCTGGCTCTGCATGAAGGCGGAACTTGAGGCGATGATTCGGCAGGCAGACGGCGGTTCCATCGTCAACGACTCGTCTCGCAACGGTTTGCGCGCGGACATCAAACGGCCTGCGTACACCGCGACCAAGCACGCGGTCAGTGGATTGACTAAAGCAGCCGCGCTCGACTACGCCAGGATGAACATTCGCGTGAATGGTATTTGCCCAGGTCCAATCGACACCGACATGATGCTAGCGGTCGATCGCGGGGACACCGAAGTGCGACGCAGGATCGAATCGGCAGTTCCCCTCGCGCGCTACGGTCAACCGGAAGAGGTGGCCGAGCTCGTGGCATGGCTTCTTTCTGACAGAAGCTCTTATGTGACCGGGCAAATGGTCGGCATCGACGGAGGTCTGCTGGCATCATGAACGGCGAAGCCACCTTCGACTTGGTAACTCAGATTCACAGCACTTCTGCTAAAGCGTGTTTAGTTATCACTGGTGCCGGAACCAGCGCGATTTCGGCACTATTTTCTGTGGCCGGCGCGTCGCGAACTGTCATCGATGCCCAAGTACCATATTCACGTACCGCTCTCGACAGCTACGTGGAGACACACGCCGAACAACATGTGTCCCAGGATGAAGCGACGCTTATGGCGATCAAAGCGTTTCAACGCGCCGTCGATTTGACCGAACTAGATGGTAGGACAGAGCGATTGATCGGCCTGTCTTGCACCGCCGCTATCGCGACCGACCGGTTGCGTCGAGGTGAAAACCGCGCTCACGTGGCTTGGCACGATGGCAAGCATGGGGCGACGTACTCCTTAGTCATGAAAAAAGGAGCGCGGGATCGAGCGGGTGAAGAGACGGTATGCTCTGCCATCGTCTTAAACGCGCTTGCCGAAGCATGTGGAATTGAAGACAGGCTCGAGCTACAACTGCTTCCCGATGAAAATGTCGAACGCGTCACACATTGAAGCGGTCATTACTGGCAAAAAACCACTCGCCGTCTATCGCGTCAATCATGGCTGGTCAGCTACACCGCCAAACGAAGCCATCATGCTAGCCGGATCGTTCCGGCCATTGCATCGAGCGCATAGGGCACTGCTGGAAACAGGCCTGTCTATAGCTGGCAAGAGGTTGACCCCGTGCTTCGAGATCTCGATCAGCAATGTTGAAAAGCCGAATATCGCGGCTAACGACTTGGAGAGGCGGTTGCAACAGTTCCAACAATCGGGAGACATCGTCGTAATCACTCGCGCCGCCACATTCTTGGAAAAGGCACGATTGATGCCGGGAACAACCTTTGTCATCGGATACGACACCGCCATCAGGCTCTTCGATGATCGTTTCTACGCTGACACCGAGACATCTACGCCTAGCTTGGACGCGATGAGCGAGTTGCGCGACTTGGGCTCGCGATTCATCGTTGGGGGTCGACATGACGCTGATGGCACGTTCAAGACAATCCGCGACATGATGATCCCTCCGGGTTTTGAAGCACTGCTGATCGAGATTCCGGAGCACAAATTCTCGGATCCGATTTCTTCGACACAGCTTCGAAGTTCTCAAACCTCTGATTGATCCAACCAACTTACAATCGAAATTCGATCTAGAAACGCCTAATCGCAAGCAACAGGACTCACGAATTGACCGAAACTGAAAATCCACGCACCGCTAGCGCCGATGTGGACCCGCTATTCATCAACCGTTGGTCACCACGTTCTTTCTCCGACGAACCGCTCACCGATGCCGAAATCGCATCGATTTTCGAAGGTGCACGTTGGTCGCCTTCATCGTTCAACCGTCAACCCTGGCTATTCGTCTACGAAACAGACGGCCCCGACCGTGAGATTTTCGACTCGATTCTGATGCCGGGCAACCAGATTTGGGCGACGAAAGCACCGCTCATCGGATTCATATTCGCCAACACCAAGACGGCGGATGGGCGTCGACCTCGGACTTCGCAGTTCGACACCGGAGCCGCTTGGATGGCGTTGGCGCTTCAAGCTCGGTCGATGGGGCTCTTT
This sequence comes from Dehalococcoidia bacterium, assembly GCA_012270805.1. Classification (GTDB taxonomy): domain Bacteria; phylum Chloroflexota; class Dehalococcoidia; order Lucifugimonadales; family Lucifugimonadaceae; genus Bin127. The sequence continues at coordinate 1,655 of JAAXHR010000350.1, read as the reverse complement.
ACTCACGGAATGGCCGGCATCGACTACGACTCGATTTACGAAAAACTCGGAGTTTCAGACGAGTATTACACCGCGATGTGCGGGTTCGTTGCGGGCAGGATCGGACCCCGCGAGGCCTTGCCCGAAGATTTGCAGGAACGCGAATCGCCGAACGACCGCAAGCCAGTCAGCGAAATCGCGCACAAGGGCGTGATGAAAGCCTCCTAGGGTGTGTAGACATTCATGTCATTCCGAGTGAAGGGAGGAATCCAATTGCTCAGCGCTACGAGTGCCGGTTCAGATTCTTCACTCCGTTGCGCTCCATTCAGAATGACATTGACGATGCGATGCGTGCAGTACGAGATGACCGCGATTCGTTGATTGTCCGCACACCTTAGTCCAGCGCTTCGAAAGTGTAGCTGTGATCGGGATGCTCAAGCGCGTAGCGCGCTTGGCGCAATCCGAATTTCTCTTGGAGCTGGATGGTCAAGCCACCGTCGATCATCAACGTGTGGCCAGTGATGAAGGAAGCGTCGTCGGAGCATAGGAAGGCGATGCCAGCCGCGATCTCTTCGGGTTTGCCAGTCCGTCTCAACGGGTATTGATCAGCGAAAAACGCGTGACCTGTGGGATTCTCTGCCCACATCTCGGCCAGCCCTTCGCCGACTATGTGGCCAGGTCCTATGGCGTTGGCGCGGATGCCGTAGGGGCCGTACTCGACCGCTAATTGACGGGTTAGTCCGATGACCGCCGCCTTACCTGTTTCGTAAACCAACATGCCGGTTTCCTGAAGGTAGGAATGCACAGATCCAATGTTGATAATCGAACCGCCACCCGCTTCACGCATATGCGTGACAGCGTGTTTAGCCCCGAGGTACAACGCTTTTACGAGCACGTCGATGCCGTAGTCCCAATCCTCTTCTTCTACACTCAGCGCGTCCCCGTGGATACGAGATTCACCGGAGATAACGCTGAACGCGTTCTGAACCAAGATGTCCAAACGACCGAAAGCGTCAATCGTATCGTCGACCATTCGGCGACAGTCGTCGGATGAAGATACATCGATGTGAGAAGCGACGGCTCTACCGCCAGCATCGGCGATACGTTTCACGTTCGCGGCAGCAGCATCGTCGTCGATGTCAGCGATTAATACGCTTGCACCTTCTGCCGCTAATCGCCGCGCTGTCGCCCCTCCGATGCCCAATGCTCCGCCCGTGATCAATGCGGATTTACCTTCGAATCTTGCCATCGATCTTTTTACCTCCAAGTGATTTGCTTGCGTGTGATGATATAGCCACAGTGCGACGGAACCTCTTGACGCACGATATCGACATGTCACAGACGCA
>JAAXHR010000350.1:0-261 GCA_012270805.1 Dehalococcoidia bacterium | reverse complement strand
CAGAAGTCGCAAGTATTCCGAGTCGAGGTTGCTGAAAATGGAGGCGCGTTGGCGCGCGCCATCGTCAAGGTCCCTGCCGAATTATCGACGGACCGCGAATCGGAGGCTGCGAGCGGAGTGTACGCACGTGAATTGGAGGTCTATAACCTCCTACGAGATATGCAAGGCGGGTTTCAGCCGCATATATTCGCCGCGCTTTACGATCCGGAATCTCAGACAACCGCGCTGTTAATCGAAGACCTCGGCGAATTGCCCAAACGC
>JAAXHR010000021.1 GCA_012270805.1 Dehalococcoidia bacterium | reverse complement strand
GGCTGGGCAAACGCCGTCCGAGACATGCTAAAAAATCTGCCCGAAGAACAAGCCGACTTCGTATTCGGCAGAACCGCAATCGAGTTTTACCGTCTGGACGTATAGCCAACCAACAGACCGAGCTAGCGCCCACCTGTTCAACCCTGTGAACCAAAACTCTTACTTATTAGAAGCGCGGGAACTTACCAAGCTCTACGGCAACGTCCAAGCCCTCGATGCCGCATCCTTCGCCGTAGGATCTGGAATCACCGGCCTCCTCGGACCCAACGGCGCGGGCAAAAGCACCGCCATCCGCATATTCCTTGGACTTACCGACGCAACTTCCGGTACCGCACTCGTAATGGGCGCAGACGCTCGCAACGCAGACGCTCGAACCCGTCTTGGCTACATGCCTGAACACGACTGCCTTCCGCCAAACCAATCTGCAGCCAACTTCCTCACGCACATGGCCGAAGTCAGCGGCATCCCACCGTCTCGATCCCGAGCTCTTGCCGCCGACACACTCCGACATGTCGGACTCTTCGAGGAGCGCTACCGCCCTATCGGCGGCTACTCGACCGGCATGAAACAGCGCGTCAAACTCGCTCAAGCACTCGTCCACGATCCTGTGTTGATACTCCTCGACGAGCCGACCGCGGGACTCGACCCGACGGGGCGTACTGAAATGCTGAACCTTATCCGACGGATCGCCCGCGAATTCGGCATCAGCGTCGTCCTGTCGACCCACCTCATGCAAGATGTCGAGCGAACTTGCGACAACATTGTCCTTCTCGATGCCGGGCGGGTAAAGGAATCTTCAGATGTCAAGTCCCTCACCGAAGAGACCGAACTCATCTACGTCGAGGTCGCAAACAACCGCGACCGTTTCACTGCAGAACTGACCAATCACAACATCGAACACTCGACCGAAGGGGTTGCTATATCGATACCCGACGTCGATGGCACAAGATTCGACGCCATACGCGACGCTCTCGTCGCATCCGAAGCAAGACTCGTCCGCATGGGGCCGCGTCAACGCGCCCTAATCGACCTCTTCCGCACCAACTGACCCGTGACCTCCGATCAAAGTACTGAACGAACCGGTACCGTATTCGATATCGGATACCAAACCTATGAGGGCGAACGCGAAGGCCGCCGTCGAGCATGGCAGACGATATTCTGGGACAGCGCCAAAAACGGCATGGGCATCGGACGCGGTGGATGGGCGAAAATCCTGCCATGGCTAGTCGTATCGCCCGCCATTTTAGCCGGCCTCGTATTCGCTGCCATCGCCGCGTTCTTCGAGCAGTTGAATATCGAAGCCGACAACGGAGAGGGTGCTAACCCTATCGATCTACCCGGACACCAAGACCTTGTCGGCGTAATCGGTTTCCTGCTTCTCATATTCGCCGCTTTCGTAGGTCCAGAGTTGATCTGTCCCGACCGCAGAAACCGAGTTATTCACCTTTACTTTGTCCGGCCAATCACTCTCCTCGACTACCTCGGCGCAAGATGGCTCGCATTCGTTGCTCTATTGCTCGCGGCAAGTTTGCTACCCCACATCACGCTGTGGGTCGGCCTGCTCATCGGCGTGTCTGACGCCCTCGGACACATCCAAGACAACTGGACAGACATCCCCAGATTTGTCGGGAACAGTGCGGTATTCGCCGTATTCGCCGCATCTTTTACCTTCGCCGTAAGCTCTCTAACCGACCGCCGGATGATCGCGACGCTTATTGTCATCAGCGTCATCATGATCTCATCCTTCGCTGAACTCATCGTCAACCTTTTCGAACCTCCTGATGCCGTCAGTGACCCGATCGCCTTAGTCGACCTCATCGGAATCAACACCAGCGTTATACCCGCCATATTCTTCGGCAACTACGACCAAAACTTCGACCTCAACATTTTCATCCCCGTCGCATGGGTCATTCTGCTAACCACGGGCTCCATCTTCGCAACATGGCGCTTCTATTCCAGACAGAGATAGTTCAGTGCAAACCCAAACCGAAACAGGTACCCATATCAGCAACGATGCCATCGTGTCGCTCGACTCCGTTTCGAAATGGTTTGGCAATGTCGTCGCTGTCAGCGATATAAGCCTAAAGATCGGAAGCGGCATCACCGGCCTCCTCGGACCAAACGGTGCCGGCAAAACCACCCTGCTCAGGATGATGTGCGGCCTCTACTCCGCTTCTGAAGGCGAGGTCCGGCTCCTCGGCATCGACCCGCGCACCGACCACGATGTCTACAAACGTATCGGTATTATGACCGAGAACGAATCTGCATACGAATTCATGACCGGCCTAGAGTTCGTCCGCCTCTCCGCCCGCCTGAAAGACCTGCGACGCGAAGAATCGCACCTCCGAGCCGCCATCGAACGCGTCGACATGTCCTTCGCTCTCGACCGCAAAATCTCCACCTACTCCCGCGGAATGCGCCAACGCATCCGATTAGCCGCAGCCCTCATTGGCGATCCCGAACTCCTTATCCTCGACGAGCCATTGAACGGTGCCGATCCAACCCAACGTCTCCGCTTCCAAGAGATTCTCCACCAAACCGCTGATGAAGGGCGCTCCGTCATCATCTCCTCACACATCTTGGAAGAGGTCGAAGAAGTCAGCGAAAGCGTCGTCCTTGTAGTCAACGGAAAACTAGCCGCGCAAGGCGACTTCCACGCCATCCGAGCCGCTCTTGATGATCGTCCCTATCACGTCAAAATCGAATGCTCCGACCCCAAGCAACTCGGCGGTGAACTCGCCAAACTCCCGGCCGTCCAATCGGTGCAGTTCGATCCCGACGGCTCGATCGTGGTACTCACAACCAACGTCGCAGTCCTTCAACTCGACTTACCCGTCATCGCGCAACGCAACAACATCCGGCTAACCCGAATCCAACCAATTGACGACTCGTTGGAGAGCGTCTTTTCATACCTGGTCGGAGGCTGATGGGCACGATCGCTGAAACAATCTTCATCCTCGCGCTCCGACAATCGATGTCGATTCGCCGCATCGCAGTGTTGCTGATACTCGCGGCAATCCCACTCGTCATCGCGATCGTCAGCAGACTGCTGGGCACCGAATGGGACGAAGAAGTAACTCAAGGCTTCATCCAAGGTCTCATCTTCAATACCGGACTGCCACTGATCGCGCTGATAGTCGCAGCGCCTGTTTTCGCCGACGAAATCGAAGACCGCACGCTGACAAACCTGATGCTCTCCCCCATCTCACGATGGCAAATCTCGATACCCAAGATGCTTGCAGCCGTGGCCATCATCGCTATCCCAATGACCATCAGCACCTTCGTCTCGGTGATTCTCGTTTTCCAAGTCGAATCCTATTCCGCAGCTATCGTCGGAGCTTTCGGCATAGTCATCGGCACTATCGCGTTCGTTTCACTCTTCGCATTCGTCGGCACCCTGACAACCCGCGCCGTCGTCTTCGGCATCGTCTACGTCTTCGGCTTTGAGGCCCTCATCTCCTCCGCCATACCGGGCTTGAAATACGTCAGCATCAGCGGGAACACCTTGTCGATACTCCAAGAACTCAAGCCCACCCTCATCGACGCACCCAGATCCGGCTCGAACCAGCTTCCACCGATCGAATACGCTATCATCGCCCTGATCGCCGTCATCATCATCTCCAACATTGCAACCGTCTGGCGCCTCAAACGCATGGACGTGCACTAACACTCCTTCCCTTCGCGAAGCGAGCACGCAGGGGGTGCCGCCCCCTTTCGCTCTGTGAAAGGGGCGCGAGCGAAGCGATGCTCGGAGGGGTATGCATTGCGAGCAGGACACCCATCATTTCGGCGCACACCGGAATCCTGGGACGCGGCCCCGTTCCCTCCCAGGAGGAGATTCAGAGGGGGTTCGCAGGCGGATCACACCGTCTTCGCTCTAAAAACCCCTTGTACA
>JAAXHR010000235.1 GCA_012270805.1 Dehalococcoidia bacterium | reverse complement strand
GCCGAAGAAACGCCGTACAACGACTATCTGCCTTATCTAACCTCTAAAGCCGCCATCCACTTCATGACCAGATGTCTCGCCGCCGAGGTGGCATCATTCGGAGTACGCGTCAACGCCGTCGCTCCAGGCCCAACCATGCGACCACCCCAAATCACTCCTATCGATTGGAACCGCGACATCGTTGCCAAAGCTCCCTTACAGCAAGAATCTTCCGTCGAAGACATCGCTGAAATCATCGCCACTCTCCTACAGACCTCATCCATCACCGGCGAAATCATCAGAGTCGATTCGGGCCGACATATCAGAGGAATCTAAACGATGACTTACAAAGTAACGACTTCAATCGACTTCTGCTATGGCCATCGTCTCCTTAACTACGAAGGCGAGTGCCGACATCTCCACGGTCACAATGGACGGGTGGAGATCGACGTCGTGTCCGACGAACCCGACTACCGGGGCATGGTGGTCGATTTCTCCGACATAAAGGCGGTAGTCAAAACCTGGATCGACGACAACCTCGACCACCGAATGATCTTGCACCGCGACGACCCGCTAGTCGCCGTCCTATCCGAACTCGGCGAAGCACACTACGTAATCGACCGCAACCCCACGGCCGAAAACATCGCCGCGCACATCCACGACATGACCTCATCCGACGACCTCAACATCACCGAGGTCCGTCTTTGGGAGACCCCAAACTCATTCGCTACATACCGCGCAGACGCCAACGGGCACCACATGTCGTGAACCCACCCACCGCGGTCCTCGCAAGCGGCGGCATGGACAGTTGCATCCTTCTCGCCAAAACCGCCGAGAACGGTATCGCCCACCCCATATACGTCGAAACCGGCATTCCCTGGGAATGGGCAGAAAAGCAGATGCTCTGTAACTTCATCCAAGCACTGGACAACCCAAACATCAAACCCGTCACAATCCTCCAACTCCCCGTCCAACCTCTCTACGGCACCTCTCACTGGACGATGTCCGGCGATACCGTCCCCGAATACGAAGCCCCCGACGAGACCGTATACATCCCCGGACGCAACATCATCCTTATAACCCTCGCCGCCATCTGGTGCTCCCTGAACGACGTCAACCGTATCGTTATCGGCTCACTAGCCGGCAACCCGTTTCCCGATGCCACACCTGATTTCTTTAAAAGCATCGGTAACGCAAACGGTATGGGCCTCGACCACCAAATCACCGTCGAAGCACCGATGCGCAATCTCCACAAGGAGGATATCCTCCTCGCAAACGCATCAACACTCCCGCTCCATCTCACCCTCACCTGCTCCAACCCCCAACTCGGCAACAACGAGTCCATCATCCACTGTGCCAACTGCAACAAATGCCGTGAGCGCCATGAAGCATTCTTGGACGCAGACATCGAGGATGATACGCGCTATGCGCAACCGTTGGATTGAGCGGACGCCATGACGAACCATCCCAAGCCACCTTGGTACGTACGATTTTTCAAAGGCGACTACCTCCGCATCTACGGACACACCCTCCAACAAGACCGTACCGACCTCGAAACCCAGTTCGCGATCCATGCCCTAGACCTCCAACCCCATCACAACGTCTTAGATCTCTGCTGCGGACAAGGGCGACACAGCATCGCACTCGCCAAGACCGGGTTGAAGGTGACCGGTGTGGACCTCAGCGAGGAGATGCTTGAAATCGCTCGGTCTGAAGCTGCCAAACTACAGCTTTCCCCCATTAACGGGGGAAATGCCGTGGGCAAAGGGGGCATTTGTTTCCACCAGGCCGACATGCAGCAACTGCCAGATGAGTTTGCAGGTCAGTTCAACGCCGTAATCAACATGTTCTCCTCATTCGGATACCTCGAATCCGAGGAAGACGACCAGCAAGTCCTCTATCAAATCGCCAAATCTCTGAAGCCCGGAGGTAAACTCCTCATGGACCTCCTAAACCGGGAGTGGGTGATCATCAACAACGAAGAGTTCGACTGGCATCAACACCAAGACGGTCGCATCGTCCTCGAACACCGTCAACTCAACCTCCAGACATCCACCAACCACCTCACCTACACCGAAATCCTTCCTGACGGCACCCGCCGTGAACTCTCTGACCTCCGTATGCGTCTCTACACTCTCACCGAACTAACCAAGATGCTCGCTGCCGCCGGCCTGACCACCAAAAATGTCTACGGCGGTTTCCGCGGCGAAGAGTACAGCGTCAATACTCGACGCATGATTATGGTCGCCATGAAGGAAAGTTGAGAGGTGAGGAAATGCATCGCTTCGAATCGCTTCGGAAATCAACTAAAGACGGTGAAAAGATCCACGTTACCGACATTCGTGTCATAGACGGCGACAGTCTCGAAGTAACCCTTCGATCAGGTGAGCGATGCGAAGTTCGGTTGGCCGGTATCGATGCTGACGAGCGTGGTCAACAATATTACGAACACGCGCGCAGCCACTTAAAAAGCATCGCGGGCTCATCAGCCTACATTTACGTTCACGAAATCGACGATTACAACAGACTCGTTGCCGAGGTTTACAGCGAACACGGCCACAAAGATTCGCTAAACCTGCGAATGATTAGTGCGGGACTAGCGCGGAACTATCCAGATTTCGGCGAATTAGAAGGCGCTCAATCCGCTGAGGATGAGGCTTGCAGCAACTCACGCGGAATGTGGGCAAACAACTCTCAACGTGTAGAGCCACGGACCTACCGTAAGAGAAGCAGGGAACAGCAGCGCGCGAAGAAGATGCGATCGGAAGAGCGCAAGAAGTCGGCAAGGCTTGCGAGGATCATAGAGCAAGCGCGCATGAGGACCGAGGAAAGACAACTGCAAAATGCCCAAGTACCTGAAGAGCGGACACCAGTCGGTGAACAGGCAACTCAAAAACGCCTACCAGATATCAACATTACACGTCCGCCTGACCCCGTACGAAAATATCCCGAAGATCCTCGACCACGCCAACCAACTTTCCCATATCGGAAGGCATCCAGACAAAGAGATGCCAAGCCTAAGTCCGATAAACCGCCATGGCAAAGATCAGAAGAGGTTGCAAGGCGCGACCGTCGTGGGATGTGGGCATTCGAAAATCAGCTAGAGCCCCCTTGGGATTATGGAGCGGGAGGTGAAAATGAATTCGCATCCCAAGACCTCGAACTAGATCGCACATATATCGAAGACATTCAACCACCCCAATCAACCATCCCACAGCGACAGGAACCCGGAAAGCGAAGTTACAGACCCCAGTCCGATGAACCGGTAAGCTCTGACCCATCCGTTTGTTTTGCGATCTTACTCGCTGTGTTCTTAATCTTCCTCCTCTTGGCGTTAGTCTGTAACAGTTGATCGGTAACACGCCGTTTCGGGAACAAATCAACGAGGGGCTCAGAAAGCCCCATCATCCATCCAACCGTCAACCCACGACTCAGGTCAAAGCGCCTTCGGATCAGTGTCTGCCGCGGTAGCGCGCGTTCGGTCCCTCTAAGATGCCGCGCTGCGCGTACGTGAGGTCTGGATAGTCGTCCGGATCGAAGTAGTCCGCCGACCACGATACGGGGTGCGGACTGTACTTGAAGAATATCGTCCGACGCTCGTCCGAACCTGCCCACGGCAGCGTCCCATGCGTCAACGCCTCCGTAAAAATGATCGCTGTCCCCGCAGGACCCGTCACCCGCTCGACCAACGGACCGGGCTCCTCCATCTCCTTCCACTCATCCGGAAACGAATAGTTGCTCTTGTGCGAGCCCGGTACACAGCCAAAACCACCGTCGCACGGTCCCACGTCTTTCAGGTTGTAGGCCACCACCGAAAGGCCGTTGTGCATTTGCCCGCCCTCGAAACGGAAGTAATGCGTCGGATTAAATGGCACCGCACCGCCGTGGAGTCGAGTGCCTATCGGTCCCTTGCCCGACCTGATCACGTCAAGATAGACGTGGTCGAGCCGGAAATCGTCGCCCAGCAATTCGGACAAGTAAGGAGTAATCGCCGGGTTGTCTATCAAGTCGCGATAGCCCTTCCCCCAATCAAGCAACGGTCCAAACCTGTGCGTGCGCATATCCGGCGGGCACTCGCTAGCGATATGCTGGTCTAGCACGCTGTTGAGTCTCGCGATTTGCTCCTGGGTCAGCGCACCCGGCACGACGAGGTAGCCCTTAAGGTCGAACAGATATCGTTCTTGGTCGTTCATCGATAGCCTGACTCCTGGCTTGTGAAAACATACGTCATTCCGGCGAAAGCCGGAACCCAAACCGTCGCCCGGTTGAGACTGACGAACCTAGAGGGCGACCTGCAGGCGGGACTACACACCATACGCAACCGGCAGATGATCGTGGTAGTTCAGAAAGCTGCCTGAAGCTAAACGGCGGGGGCAATCGACACCCCCGCCGAATATCAACATGGTACCTACTTAGCCTTCAGGTTAGTGACGATCTTCAAGAACTCCTGCTGCCACGGATGGAGCACGCCGTAGTTGTTATCGATCGATGTCCAGCCTGTCCAGTGGTTCTCGTTTCCGAGGTGTCGGATGATGAGCTGCGATATGTAGATGTCTGGCAACTCTTCAAACCAGATCTCCATCGCGTCCTCGAACAGTTCCATCGTCTTGGGATCCGTAGCCGGGATCTTCGACATCTCAGTCACGATCTCGTCGAACTCTGCGTTACGCCAGCGCGCGGTCGCCCAGGGGTTGATCGGCGGCTCGCCGATGTCCCGGAACGTTGCCGACGAGTAGAGCGAGAGCATGTAGTACGGGTCTGCTCCTAGCACACCAGACGGGCCCTTGCAACCAAACGAGTAGTCGCGCTCGCCGCGTCCGAATTCGGCTCCACCACCCGGGCTGAGGTCCATCTCGGCGTCGAAACCAGCGTCCTGCAACTGCTTCGTAACGTGGACGCCGTACCGGTCGAGCCATGTCGGGAAGTTGATGTTCATGTAGAGCGTCTCGCCGTCCTTCTCCCACATGTCGTCGGAGTTCCTCTCATAGCCCGCCGCCGTCATCCGTTCTTCCATCAGATCGTAGTGATCAGTCGTATCCACGGTGTGCTTCTCGTAGATCGGATGTAACACCTCTTCGAATGGCTCGAACCATGAATACGGTGTAATCATGTGGAACGCCACCGTACCCGCGCCGCGCTCCGCATTGTCCACCAGCACTTGGCGGTTTAGCGCGTAGTTGAGTGCCCAGCGGATGTCTTTGCTCTTGGCAATTGGGCTATCGGAGGCATTGTTTATGAATAGACCGATCGGACACCAGTCCAAGTAACCGTAGGGCGGCTCCTGCTTGCTCCAGCTGACTACGTCTGGGTTCTGTTCAAAGATGTTGAGCAGAGTAGCTACCGGTGCCATGCTCATGGCATCGATCTCGTTCTGGATGATCATCTGCGCACGCGCAGACTCTTCGCGCTGCGGAATATAGACCACCTTCTCCATCTCCGGCAACGACTTGAAACCGGCCTCGACGGCCCACCAGTCGGAGCGGCGAACAAAGACCTTTTGCTCAGGAGATGCATCAGCCACCGCGAACGGGCCAGTTGACACAGGCCAACCCTGACCTGGGTCGTAGAACGTGAACGTCAACGGATCTTTGTCCTCCCAGATGTGTTTTGGGACAATCTGTTCTGAGAGACCGTGGTTACTAGTAAGCGTGTTAACCCACCAACTGGGCGATGGATCCTTGAGATGGAACCGCACCTTGTTGCCATCGATCACTTCGACGCTGTCGAGAAGGTGAATCTCGGCGGTGTGAACCATCGAGTCTTGGTGCTCCAGCACCATATTGAAGGTGAACGCAACGTCCTCAGCCGTAAACGGCATGCCGTCGCTCCAATACACACCGTCGCGTATCGTCAACGTGACCTGGGAGAAGTCATCGCTGATATCCATCGTCTCCGCCAACCACATCTCGTGTTCTCCGGTAAGCAGGTTGAACATGATCAACGGCTCGCTGATGGTCTGCAACGGTCCAGTGTGCCATCCGCCAACTCCGCCGGGCACGTAGTTGTTGAAGTTTTCCCAGTCCGGGTAACGACCATCCTGTCCGCCACTCATGACGATCAAAGTCTTCTCACGAGCCACGGAATCTGGGTCGAGCAACGGTGCCGGCTCCTTCATCATCCCATCGTCCTTCATCGCCTCTTCGGGTTCTGGCTCGGGCTCCGGAGTCGCCGTAGGCGGTACTGGTGTCGCGGTTGGGGGTACGGGGGTGGCCGTAGGCTCTTCTTCGGCACACGCCACCGCGGCGACCATGACGGTCGTGACTACTAACGAGAATGCCACAAGACGTAACAGCCAAGCGTGTCGCGTGTCTGAATCAAACAGTCTTTTCATGACCAAATTCCTTTCTTCAGCAATTGGCTTGAACATTTATTCCCTGTGCTAATCTGTTTGCCACACCAACGTTCGGTTGTGGATTGTCCGCATGCCGAATAGGGCGTGTTTACCATTGCATAACGAAATCTAACACAGCGCGCGAGCGCGTGTGAGCGAAACGACGTATCAAAACCGATGACTGCCGATTACCTCCTTAGACGCATCGGGGTCTTCTTCCTAGTTATCTGGGGAGCAGCCACCTTCAACTTCGTGTTGCCGCGTATCGCCGATGTGAATCCGATCGAGGAACGCATGAGCCAGCTCGCCTCCCGCGGTGCTGTATCGAGCGGCAACACCGAGGCGATGATTAAGAACTTTGAGAAGCGTTTCGGTCTTGACAAACCCTTATGGGAGCAATACGCCCGCTATCTGTGGAACTTCGCGCGTTTCGATTTCGGATTTTCTGTCGCATTCTTCCCGACGAATGTGCGCGACATCATCGCGCAAGCACTACCTTGGACATTGGTTCTCGTCACGATCTCGTCCCTTATTTACATGTTTCTGGGCATGGCTCTAGGCGCGCTCGTGGCATGGCCTGGAGCCTCAGGCATCTTCAAGCTATTGTTCCCACCCGTCATGTCGTTGTCAGCGATTCCTTACTACTTGGTCGGCATCGCATTGATCAACTTCCTAGCCTTCCAACTCGATTGGTTCCCACTCGGCGGAGGTTACAAGATCGGAACATCGCCCGAATGGAGTTTAGCTTTCATAAAGGATGCCGCCCACCACGCGATACTTCCCGCGCTCTCAATAATCTTGGTCAGTATCGGATTCTCCGCGATTGGGATGCGAGGAATGATGGTGACGACGCAAGGCGAAGACTACATGCTGTTGGCCGAAGCCAAAGGCACGAAGCCTTGGCGACTGTTCGCTTGGTACGGTGTGCGCAACGCGATGCTTCCACAGGTGACATCGTTCGCCCTCACGCTCGGACAGGTCGTCTCTGGAGTGATCCTCGTAGAGGTAGTCTTCTCCTATCCCGGCATCGGGACATCGCTTCTGCAGGCGATCCGGGCTTTCGATTACACCTTGCTCTACGGCATCGTGTATCTCGTGATACTTTCGATCGCACTCGCAACTTTGATGCTCGATCTGATCTATCCACGCATCGACCCACGGATAAACTATTCGGCGCGAACTTGATGCATCCGGATCTTCAAGTAAAGTTGCGTAACACAAATGACGACTCACGTAGATAACGACCCCGCATCGCTCGATTCGACTTTGGAGCCGGAGGTTGACACACAACTTTCGCGCCGCCTGCTTATCCCTTTGCGATGGATTCGCACCTACCCCACGCTGTGGGCTGGGATGTTCTTGCTGCTTTTCATGGCCCTGTTCGGCGTCATCGGTACTCAGTTCCAAGACCCGGAACTGACTCGCGCCGGCACGGTTGAGTTCGACTTGCCTCCGTGGCAGACGATCGATTATCGCGTCAAGGGCGAGGACCGAAGCACGTTTTCGGTGCTCGGCACGGATAGCCTAGGACGCGACGTGTGGGCGCTGACCGTGATGGGAACGCCTCTGACAATGTACGTCGGGTTCCTAGCCGCACTGATCGGAATGGTCATCGGCACGATTCTCGGTTTCGTCGGCGGGTTCACTGGGGGAATAATCGATAATTTCTTCAAGAGCCTAGCAGATATTCTGATAACGGTTCCCGTGCTTATGATCCTCGTCGTCGTCGCGGTCACGCTCAAAGCATCGGTGGATGTGACGCAACAAGCGATAATAATCGCGGCATTTGTTTGGATGTGGCCTTTGCGCGCCATTCGTTCGCAGGTGTTGACGATGCGGGAACGCCCCTACATCTCGGTAGCGCAGATTTCGGGCGCAAACGTGTTCGAATTGATTTTCCTGGAAATGTTGCCGAATCTTCTCCCGTTCCTCGCCGCGAGCTTCGCCACCGCGGTTGCGGTCGCGATGCTCACCACCATCGGCATGGATGCCCTCGGATTGGGTCCCCAGAACCAGCCCACCCTGGGCAACACAATCTACTGGGCCATTAAGTACTCAGCACCGCTAAACGGGCTCTGGTGGTGGTGGACACCGCCGGTGCTCGCGCTCGCGCTCGTTTTCGGCAGTCTCTACCTCATTACCGCGGGGCTCGACCCGTTGGCGAATCCACGCTTGCGAAGGCAGGTATAGGGGTGGCGGAAATAACTAACGGCGCGCCTACCCCCGCGCTTGACGTAACAAACCTCGGTGTTTCGTACTTCACGTCCAGCGGTGAAGTCAAAGCTGCAGATGGTGTCAGCTTTAACATCATGCCCGGCAAGCGCATGGGCCTCGTCGGTGAATCCGGATCCGGCAAGACGACCACCGCACTCGCGCTGATGCGCCTGATCAAACCACCCGGTCAGAT
>JAAXHR010000068.1 GCA_012270805.1 Dehalococcoidia bacterium | reverse complement strand
CGGACGTTTATCGCAGTATTGGAGAACGGGTTGCAGGCGGATGGGAGTGTGGTTTTGCCGGAGGTGCTATGGGAGCGGATGGGGAGTGAGAGAATCGGCGTTTAACTTTTAGTTGAGTTGAATTCGTTCATCGCGGTTTCCACGCCTTGGGCGATGATGGTTTGAGTTGCCTGGGCAGCGCGTTTGATGGCGGTTTTGATGATGGTTAGATCTTCGTCAGCGGGCTGCCCAAGGACATGGTCGATTTGGGTGTCGCCATTAGTGGGTTTCCCGATTCCTATACGGATACGTGGGAAGTTGGTGTTGGAAAGGGTGTCAATGATGGATTTGATGCCGTTGTGGCCGCCGTCGCCTCCGGCCCGGCGGATGCGGATGCGGCCGGGAGCGAGGTTGATGTCGTCGGTGATGACGATCAGGCGAGGGATTTCGGTTTGGTAGTGATTGATGAGGGCTTGGGTGGCGGCACCTGATCGGTTTACGTAGGTCTTGGGGTATGCGATGATGACAGGCTGGTTTTCGATGGTTAGTTGGGCGATGCGTGAGGGGCCTTCGTTGCGGAGGGGGACGTTGTGTTGTTCTAGGAGGATGTCGGCGGCCCACCATCCGACGTTATGTCGGGTTTCGGCGTATTCAGGGCCGGGGTTCCCAATGGCGAAGATAATCCAAGGGTTGGTTGGTTTCCGCGTCGACTGATTATCGATTTGGGGTGCTCGGGATTTTGGATCGGCGAAGAGGCTAGCTAGTCGCTCTAAGGGGTTGGGGTGGCGGGGCATTATATCGAGTGGTCGAGAACTCCCTGCGTGTCGCTTTGCGAAGGGGAGGGAGGTTATCTGTCATAGGAGATTTGCCGGTGTTTCCTCGGTTGCTTCTGCGAGGTCGGGGATCTGGCCTTCCAGGATTTGTTTGAATTGCTCTTCGTTGAGGACGGGGATGTTCAGGCGGATCGCGCGGTCGAGTTTTGAGCCTGCGTCGGCGCCTGCTACGAGGTAGTCGGTGTTTTTGGAGACGGAGCCAGTGGCTTTTGCGCCGAGAGCTTTTACGGCGTTTGCAGCTTCGGTGCGTGAGAAGGTGTCGAGTTTTCCGGTGATGACGAAGGTTAGGCCTTTGATGAGATGGTCGGCGGTTGGTTCGAGGGAGTCGTCTTCGATGTTTACGCCAAATTCTTGGAGTCGGTTGACCAGAGCAATGTTTGGTTCGTGGTTCGCCCATTCGTGGATGGAGTGAGCGAGGACAGGGCCTATGCCTTCGATGGCGGTGAGTTTTTCTTCGTCGGCTTCGATGAGGCTTGAGAGAGTTCGGAATTCTCTGGAGAGTGTCTCGGCGATTTCGGATCCGACACCGATGATGCCTAGTCCGAAGATGAGGCGTGGGAGGGTTTGGGCTTTGGATCTCCCGATGGCGTCAACTAGGTTTTGGGCGCGTTTTTCGCCCATACGCTCCATGGACAAGAGGTCGTCCATACGTTCGTGGAGAGTGTAGATATCGGCGATGTTGGTTACGAGGTTTTGGCGTGCAAGTTCCTTTGCGAGTTTTTCGCCGAGCCCTTCGATGTCCATTGCGCCGCGGGATGCGAAGTGCTCTAGCAATCGTTCAAACTGTGCCGGACAAGTGGAATTGATACAGCGTATGTCGGCTTGATCTTCGTCGCGGACAACTGGCTTACCGCAAGCGGGGCAGTTGGGGTCGATGCGATATGGTTGCGAATCGTCGGCACGTTGGTTGTCGAAAGCAGGTCCGACTACTTGTGGGATGACGTCGCCGGCGCGTTGGACGATGACGCGGTCGCCGGGACGGATGTCTTTGCGGTTGATGTCTTCTTCGTTGTGTAGGGTTGCTCTTGAGACGGTGACGCCACCGACGACGACAGGTTCGAGTACGGCATAAGGGTTGATGGCTCCGGTTCGTCCGACGTGAGTGAGGATTTGGTGGA
>JAAXHR010000143.1:1699-4989 GCA_012270805.1 Dehalococcoidia bacterium | reverse complement strand
TGTGACAGATAGTCTTGCACTTCGATGTTGTTCGCTATACGCTTCGCCAGATCGCGCTCGGTAGCATTCGACAGACCAGTGTCGCAGACCGGTTGCTCCATCGTGAATCCGACGATGTGACCCGCGGCCGCGCAGATGTACCTGGCCGACGTTGCGCCGGGTATCCAGTTAATACCGTGCGTGAACGGAACGTTTATTGTCTTGTCCACGGTCTGAGGTCGTCGAGCGCCATACTCGGTTCGGTCGATGGTGACGTTAATTCCGAGATCGCTGCGCCACATTTCTGCGGTCGCTTCCGCGGCGGCGATGGTGCCCGGCGAGAAAGTGCTCGGTACCCAGATCTCCATATCGAAACCGTCAGCGTGGCCGGCTTCGGCCATGTACTGCTTGGCCATCGCGACATCGTACGGGATGACCCATTCGGCCTTGTGACTTGGGTCGTCCGGAAGGATGTTCTGCCATGCGTAGATCACGCGGCCTAGACCGTCCAGGACGTTCTCAATGATGGAATCGCGGTCGACAGCCATAGCCATAGCCCATCGAACCTTGCGCGCATTCTCCATGGACGTCGGATCGTCAGGGTCGCCGATCCACGGGAAACCTTTCTCGAGGCCTTCCTCCCAACCGGGACGCGGCATCTGACCGCCTTCGCAGTCGGAGCATTGGGTAGACCAATAGTTACCAGCCATCTGGAAGCCCTGAGGGCGGGCGATTCCGATCTCTTGGACGAATCCACCGATGTCGTTGGCAACCTGGTTGATAACCTGCGGACTGAGTTCGCCGATGTCAATCTCACCAGCGCGGAGCGCGGCTTCACGAGATGCAGCTTCCGGCATGTGGACGATGTTGACGGTTCCCACAGACGGCTGAATGCCGGTCCAATGGTCGCGCACCGAGTGAAGCACTACTTGGTCGTCTGCCGTCCATTCGGCCACTTGGTATTTCCCGGTGCCTACAGCGGTTGTTCCGAAGCCTTCGGCTCCTAGTTCGTCAAACGCTTTTTTGCTCACGACGACGATGCCGTTGAAGCCGGCGTTGCCTTGCAGCCACGCCCATGTGGGGTCGAAACCGCCAGGCTCGATATTCTGCCGTACCGTCCGATCGTCGATTACGTCGAACCCGATCTTCATCTCAGGGCCGATCTCTTCGGCACCGTTGTTTACGGAATCAGCTGCGAAGGCTGAGTTGAAGGAAAAAGCTACGTCCTCAGTAGTCAGATCGCCCCAGTCACCTCCGTTGTTATGCCACGAAATGTCTTCGCGGATCGTGAAAGTGATGCTGTTGAAGTCGGACGCTACTTCCCAAGATTCCGCCAGACCTAGATCGGACGGTGAGTACGCGGTATGGTCTTGTGGCGGCGGCGTCGGCGGAGAGACGTGCGGCGCCCGAACGATCGTCTCGTAGATAGAGAGGTCTTTTCCGATGCCACCAGTGGCTCGAATGTCTCGACGCGGCTCTTGGATCAACGGCGGCACTTCACCGACCGCGATCGTAACCGTGCCTTCCGCCGCGGGGCCGGAATCGTCGGTACACGCCACCGCCGCGAACGCCGCTAGGGGTATCAGCAAGGTACTCCCAAGGATTAACAGCAGGGTTCGAGGATCGTGACGAAATATCTTTCGCATCAAATGCCTCCTTTCATGACGCATGGGCTCAATTGCCAAGCACTTAAAGCGAAAACCACGCGTCTCAAGATTGCGATTTTCGCAGTTCTAGGCTCGCGTGATGATGGAAACAGTTTATAGCACCAACCAGACTTGCGCGCGACGCGATTTTGGAGGATTTAGCGTCTGGAAATCGACGTGGGCAATTGTCTCTGCTGGGCTAAAATACGCGTGAGTCGCCCTCACAGGCGGCACTTAACCAGTAGTAGGAGGGCGAGATGGATTTGGAGTTCGCAATTTCAGGGCAACAGTGGATCGGCATCGCGATCGGCGCGGTGCTGTACATGGTGCTATCGATGATCTGGTACATGCCAAAAGTGTTCGGCAACCGGTGGATGGCGGGCGAAGGGTTGACTGAAGAGAATCTGAAACAAAACGAGACGCCAGTCATCTATGTGATCACATTTGTTATGGCCCTCGTGTCCAACATCGTCATCGCGCTGATGCTGAGCAACGTAGGCGGAGGTGTTGTAAACGGCATCGTAGTAGGACTGCTGCTCGGGATTGGCGTTGCGGGCATGGCGATTGCGCCGCACTACATGTTCGCCAAAAAGAGCAACTTGGTCTTGATCCAAGCCGGGCACGCTGCGGTCCTGATAACCGTTTCGGGCGCTGTGATCGGTGCGTTAACTTAAAGAGCCAATGCGGACCAACGATCGAAAGGTTGAGACAACAGATGCTTGATTTCCCAGCCGGAATTAACGAGTACGCCGTAGCGCATACAACCGTTCCGGACACCGTGTTCGACGATATCGCTATCGACGTGCAGTCCACGGGCGCAGCGGGGATGATGTCGGGGCGTACCGTCGGCTACTTCCTGAACACGTTGGTGACGATCAGTAACGCCAAGCGGGTTCTGGAAGTAGGAACCTTTGTGGGTTACAGCGCACTGATGATGGCATCCGCCCTGCCCGAGGACGGCGAGGTGATTACGTGTGACGTAAGCGAAGAGTTCACATCGATCGCCCGCAAACATTGGGCCCGACATTCTGCAGGCAAGAAGATCGACCTGCGATTGGCGCCGGCCACTGAGACCTTGGACACGCTCTCGCCGCCATTCGATCTGGTCTTCATCGACGCCGACAAAGAGAACTACCCCGTCTACTACGAGAAGGCATTAGGGCTATTGGCACCGCGTGGTGTGATCGTGGTCGACAACGTTCTGTGGGGCGGGCGCGTATTGGGTCCCGACAATCCCGATGACGACCTTGAACGAGGCGCGACGAAGTCGATCAAGACATTGAACGAGATTGTTCAGTCCGATGATCGAGTCGTAAACGTCATGCTCACGGTACGCGATGGGATGATGCTCATCCGCAAGAGCGACGCTCACTTGAGCTAACTCGCCATTGGGAATGCAACCCGGGGCTGCGCGAGCGATTCCAGCAACGACGGAACTCCGGCTTTGGCATTCATCCGAACTACCACGTCGCAGATCGACGACAGTTTCGTCGGATTCGGATTGATTTCGATCAACTTTGCATCCGGCAGACGCTCCGCGCCGTTCGACTGATCGCCCCTCGACCGGTGCTTCGCAACCCACAACAACCCGCTCGCGGGCCTGACTGTCGCAGACGTTCCGATCGCAACCACGCAGTCGGCGCGATCGATCTGTTCCCGCGCCGC
>JAAXHR010000143.1:0-1554 GCA_012270805.1 Dehalococcoidia bacterium | reverse complement strand
CCAGCTTTCAAATCCAACCCATCGATGTTCTGCGTTATCACGGATTTGACGTACCCGCGGTTGACAAGATCTACCAGCGCGAAATGACCATCGTGCGGTTTGGCGTTCCGTAGCGACTCCCTTAACTCAAGAATGTGCTCATCGATCTGAGCATTTATCTGCCGATCCCAATAGGCTTCGGGATCGGCCTTGAATTGGCGGTATCCGTCCATGGACGGAGTTCCGTATTTCGTCCATAGACCGTTGGTACCTCGGAATGGAGGAATTCCGCTCTCAACAGACATCCCAGCACCAGTCATCACAACCACGTACTCGGATTCGGCTACTATTTCGGCGGCACGATGGAGGTTTTCCATCGCTACGTCCGAGGTGTCAGATTTGGGCGATTTCATACCGAGATGGTGTGGCATCAAGGCATCTTTTCAAGGAGTCCAACTAGGGCGTAGTGCCGCTGATATCCCTCAACTGGGCAACTATTCTTCCGTTTCGTCATCAACCCGACCCAAGAACACGTCCGTCAAGATATCCGTTTCCCGCACCGTCTCAGGCGTGCCATCGTGGGCGATACGACCCTGATTGAGTACATACGCGCGATCGGCGATATCCAAGATGCCCTTGATGTTGTGCTCAACGACCATGATCGTGGTATTCAAGACCTGGCTGATCTCAGAAACTTTCTCAAATACCTCTTTGACGATGATCGGAGCCAANNCGCCCAATAGCCAGCATCTGCTGCTGCCCACCCGACATCGCACTGGCATAGTCGCGGCTTTTCGTCCGAAGAATCGGGAACAGGTCTAATACCGAGTCCAACCTCCGCTCCTGCT
This sequence comes from Dehalococcoidia bacterium, assembly GCA_012270805.1. Taxonomy (GTDB): domain Bacteria; phylum Chloroflexota; class Dehalococcoidia; order Lucifugimonadales; family Lucifugimonadaceae; genus Bin127. The sequence goes on along the minus strand of JAAXHR010000143.1, from coordinate 727 downwards.
CATGCCGATCGCTCACATGCAAACACCCCATACGCAGGTTCTCCTCAATCGTCAGATGTGTGAAGACCCTCCTGCCTTGAGGGACAAACGCGATTCCCTGTTTCACTATCTGGTGCGTCGCAACATCCAATGGTTCGCCACGCAGGTGCACGGTGCCGTCAACCACCGGTGCCAGACCCATTATCGCTTTCAGCACCGTCGATTTGCCAGCCCCGTTCGGACCCATCACCGCAACCAACTCGCCCTCATTCACTGCCAACGACACACTGTCGAGACCAACAACGGCACCGTAATGCACCGAGATATCAACCAACTCCAAGAGATGCGTGGTTTCAACCGCACTATTTCCGTCGTCAGTTGTCTGAATTTTGCTTGTGTCAATCATTTTTCCGAAATTCGGTGGCATCTTTCAAGCCCCGAGGTACGCCTTGATCACCTCCGGCTGGTTGAGCACGTCCTCGACTTCACCCGCCAAGAGGAATTTGCCGCTTTCCAGCACGATGATGTAATCGGACAACTCCCGAACGATGTCCATGTTGTGCGAGATGAAGACAACGGTGCGTCCGCTGGTTCGTAGATCGCGTAGCAGGTCTTTCACCCTTTCAAGCATCTGCGGAAATAGACCCGCGAATGGTTCGTCGAGGATGTAAACCTGCACTTCGAGCGCCATTGCGCGCCCGATTTCCAGGAGCTTTCTTTGTCCGTACGATAGTTCACCCGCCATCGA
>JAAXHR010000297.1 GCA_012270805.1 Dehalococcoidia bacterium | reverse complement strand
CAAGAAGAACCTCGAAACCGCGGAGCTTGGGACTTCGTCAGAACTCCGATCGCGTCTATCGTGAAATCCGGCATCAGGTACATCGGGCGACCTCGTAGTCCGAGCCCGGCGTCAGGATCGAATTGGCTTCACCGTCGGCAACAAGACCGATTGATACGCATCGCGCTCAAGCTCAACCACGACGATTGAAGCAGGACGCCCTCATCGATGAAGACGCGAATTCGACACGGCAAGTCAAACAGGACGGACCAGTAGATGGAAGAAATAGTCGCACCTGATTTCGGCGAATCGGTCTTCGAAGCCTCGGTCGGACAGTGGTTCAAATCTGCCGGAGACACAGTGGAGGTCGGAGAACCGATCGTTGAGTTGCACACCGACAAAGCTGTTCAAGAAATAAACGCCGTGCAGAGTGGCGTCATCGGAATACTGCTCAAGCAAGTCGATGACGTGGTGCGGCCAGGCGATGCCTTGTGCGAATTCCAATCGGCTGGTTCACAATCGTCAGCAGCTTCTGACGAGGAACCAGTCGACAACGTTGCGACTGAAGATGTTGCCATAACCGAGATCGACGCGACAGACGAGGCTGTAGCGGATGAAACGCCTGACGGTGAAGTCGGTTCAGATGATGACGACGTATATGTAGAGATCCAGTTCGGACCGTTCGTTGAAGTGCCGACGGGCCCGGAAATAGCCAATGGTGAAGACGCACAAGAAGCTCAAGACACAGACGCGGCTGAAGACGACGAATCGGGAGCCGAGGTCGCGCCACCCGCAACGCCACAACCAGAGATGCAACCCGAAATCTCGGAGCTGCGGCAGATCGTTGACGTAAAACCGGTCCGGCGCGAACGCCTATCCCGTCGCCGATTGACAACCGCACGCCGCATGGCACAGGTGCAAGCCGAAGCGGTGATGACGACCACCTACAACGAGGTCGATATGCACGAGGTGATCCGCATCCGCCGCGACTTCGGCCCTCAGTTCTTGGAGACCAACGGCGTGAAACTCGGCTTCATGTCGTTTTTCGTCAAAGCCGTGCTGAACGGTTTGAGAGCGTTCCCGATACTGAACTCCGAATTGGACGGCAACGAACTCGCCTACAAGGAGTACTACGACATTGGCGTCGCGGTTGCCAGCGACCACGGCTTGGTCGTACCGGTAATACGTGATGCTGATAACAAATCATTCGCGGAGATAGAGACCGAAATCCGCGGTTTCGCCGATAAAGCCCGCACTGGATCCTTTGCGTTGGAAGACCTGGTAGGCGGCACGTTCACCATCACCAACGGTGGCGTGTTCGGATCGATGATGTCAACACCGATATTGAACCCGCCGCAAGTCGGAATCTTGGGAATGCACAACATCGTCGATCGCGCGGTTGTAGTCGATGCTCAGATAACGATCCGCCCAATGATGTACCTCGCCGTGACGTACGACCACCGCGTTGTCGAAGGTGCTCACGCCGTGCAGTTCCTCATGCGCATCAAGGAGTCGCTCGAATCGGCGGAACTTCTCATGCTCGCCAACTGATCGGTAGCCCTAGAAGCTGAAGTTGGACTCAGCCTTGTCCGCGATGTAGTTTCCGATCACCAGGGACGATGTCGCGCCGGGAGAAGGAGCGTTGAGGACGTGGACGGCGGTCGCGCTCTCGTCGATGCGGAAGTCGTCCAACAGTGTGCCGTCGCTGTGGACCGCCTGCGCTCTCACACCCGAACCTCCGGGCGCCAAGTCGGACTTCTTCAACGAAGGCATTAGCTTCTGTAGGCTCTTGAGGAACACCCCTTTGCGCAACGAGCGGTTCATCTCCCAAAGGCCAACCTTCCAGCTCTGCATCGACATCTTCCAGAAGCCCGGGAAGGCAACGGTTCGACCAAAATCCGTGAAAGAGAAGTCCCGTTTGCGATAGCCCTCGCGCTTTAGAGCTAAAACGGCGTTAGGTCCCGCCTCGACCCAGCCCTTCATCGTCTGTGTCAGATGCACGCCGAGGAACGGGAACGCTGGATCCGGCACCGGGTAAATCAATCCTTTGACCATGTGCTCGCTCGATTTAGCCAGTGTGTAGTACTCGCCTCGGAACGGAATGATGCGAAGCCCCGGGTTGACACCACTCATCCCCGCTATGAGATCCGAGTGCAATCCGGCGCAGTTAACCAAGAACTTCGTCTCGATCTCACCCGAAGTTGTCTCAAGTGTGTAGTTCGTCCCGTCCGCTCTGCGGACACCGTTGCTGATGCTCTTAACTTCCGAATTGAACCTGATCTCGCCGCCTAATGATTGAACTTTTTCTCGGTAGACATCGGCCACTTTGCGATAGTCGACGATACCCGTCTTCGGCGCGTACAGCGCCTTGGTGCCTTCGACGAACGGCTCAATCTCGCCCATCTCTTCGCGGTCGACGAGTCGCAACCCTTCGACCGCGTTATTCGTGCCACGCTCGAACAGGTCGTCAAGCCTCGCTTCTTCCGCAGGGTTTGTTGCCACGATCAGCTTGCCGCATGTCCATACGGGGATCTCGTTGTCGAGACAGAACTGCGTCATTGTCGCCCGTCCCTCGACGCAGAATTGGGCTTTAAAAGATCCGGGCTTGTAGTAGATGCCGGAGTGGATGACCCCGCTGTTGTGCCCAGACTGCTGAGAAGCCGGTGCATCGGCCTTTTCGACAACCGTCAGCTTCAGCCCCGGCCGGCGTTGCAGCAGTTCCATAGCCGTTGATAGCCCGATTAGTCCTGCCCCGACCACGGTTACATCTTGCCGACCGTTACTCAATTGTCAAGCCTCGCTGTAAGACATCAACGGCGCCGTCCGCGATATGCCAAATCGGATGTCGACGCGCCGCAACATAATCCCGATTTTAGCAGTGGACAAAGCGCCGAACTCTTGCTCACGCGTTTTATGCTGAATAGGTCATGGACAAGGGAAATGCCAACGAATTGCCGACCAAAGTAAACCTGTTCGTAACTTGCCTTGTCGATCAATTCGCGCCAAAAGTCGGCATGAGCGTGGTCAACATCTTGGAAGCGCTCGGTATGGAGGTCCATTTCCCTCCTGATCAGACATGTTGCGGCCAACCGGCGTTCAATAGTGGGTTCCGAAACGATGCTCGTCCCGTAGCGTCGAGATTCTTGGACATCTTCGAGGAAACCGAGGGTCCTATCGTGTGCCCGTCTGGCTCCTGCGTGGCGATGGTCAGAAACTTCTACCAGGACCTCTTCCGTGGAAATCCAAACGAACTGGCACGCGCGGCGCGATTGTCCGATCGTATCTACGAATTCACGGAGTTCATCGTCGATGTGCTAGGCATCGAAGATCTAGAAGTGCGCTCCGATATCAACGCTACTTACCATCGTTGCTGCCATTTGCTACGAGAACTCCACATCGATGAGCAACCGACTTCGCTATTGGGGAACGTTGAGGGTTTGACGTTGAAACCGATGGAACGCAACGAGGTGTGCTGCGGTTTTGGCGGCGCGTTCTCCGTAAAGATGTCGGACGTATCCACTGCGATGCTGAACGAGAAGCTGGATAACGTCGTAGCCACAGGCGCATCGACGCTCATCGCAGGCGATACCGGCTGCATCATGCATATGCAAGGGGGACTGCGAAGACGCGGCGAGGACGTTCAAGT
>JAAXHR010000266.1:21687-27777 GCA_012270805.1 Dehalococcoidia bacterium | reverse complement strand
AGGGAGAGGGGATAATTTGGCGTTGCGGTTTTGGCAATCCCCTTTTTGATTTAAGCGATTATGTCGAATACTTGGATTCTGTGTCGAACAGTGTCGACGACGTACACGTGGTCGCCGATTAGTCTGATCGACGACGGTCCCCAGAAGTATTTCTCGATATGAGAAGATTCTTCGTTGGAATCTCTCTCGAACAAGTCTGGATCTAGGTCAAGATTCGCTTCTGCTCGTGCGGCGGCCTCTTCTTTGTTTGTGTCAAGGAATGCTTGAGACCACTTTGAGATGGTTGCCTGCCCGCGATTTGATTGGACGAATTCACCGTCTGGGTCGAAGACTTGGATTCGGTGGTTGCCCCAATCGGCGACATAAACGTATCCATCATCGTCTTCGCAGGCGCTGGACGGACGGTGAAGCTCTCCTTCGCCTTCACCAGGTTTCCCGAACGATGACACCACTTCGCCGTCAGGCGTCATTTTTTGAATTCGATCATTGCCCCAATCGGCGACAAGCACACTTCCATTTTGACCGGTGGAAACTCCCCACGGCATGTTGAATTCACCTTCGTCGGAGCCGGGTTTGCCGAAGGTGCCAATGAATTCACCGTCCGAAGTGAATCTTTGAACGCGATTGTTTCGATGGTCGGCGACGAACAGCTCGTCGTCGTTGAACGTGAGACCGCTGGGGCCATCGAGTTTTCCTTCTTCGGAACCGAGTTCGCCCCACTTTTCAATGAAGTCTCCGTCAGTGGACATCACGGTAATGCGATTGAGGTAATCATCGCTGATTATGATTCTCTGCTCGCTGTCGATGGTGATCGAGTTGGGCCAAGTGAACTGGCCGTTTTCACCTCCCCAAGCGCCAAAGATGCCGAAGTAGTCCTCCTCAAGGTTCATTATGGTGACTCGAACGCCTCGTTTGTCCCCATCAGAGGAACGATTGAGCACGTAAAGACGGTCATCCTCATCGGCGACGATGTCGACGGGATAGTAGAAACCGCGGCCAAACATCGCAGTCACACCAATAGTGCGGTTATATGCGAGCCGTCCGGTTTTTCCTTGCGTTTCGGCCATAGCTATGTCTCGGTTTTGTGCCACTAGGTGCGGAATTGGAGCTTTGGTTTCGATCAGAGTTGCTCTAGCAGATCAGGCCCTCTGAAACTCAGGAGTGGCGGCGACAATCTTGATCGCGTTGGCTGCCCGTTCGCGCGGTGTCTGTCCGCCATTGTTGTCCGCCATCTCATCGTTGCGTTCTACGAATTCGATCAAGGATTCCCGAGTTACATCTGTGACGTGCGTAAGTGAGAGTTGTTCGAGCGCGCGGTCCACGAGCTCCGCTGGATCGACGTCGTCCGCGTCTGCGATAACGCTGTCAACCATGTTCTGGACGCCGGGGCTTTCGAGATTCCCCAACCGTTCCGATGCGAAGTTTACGCGTTCGACGAGCGCTCCAGAATCGATCCACTCCGTGCCCCAATGCCATCCTTCGACAGAAGGCGGGTTCATGAGGTGCTGGCCCATGAAGATCGTGTGCAAGTGGGTGGTGATCATTTCCTCTTTCGGGCGCGGGAACTCTCCGGTTAGCTTGAGGACACCGACCATCAACTCAGCCGGGCTCTTGACGCGCTGATACCAGACATCTTCGGATTTGAAGAAATCCGACTTGAAGAGCGTTCGGAGCATCTCCTTGATGCTGTATCCGCCGTCGAAGTACGCCTTCACGAGAGTCTCGATCGCTTCCGGATCGCGTGGCGGTTTGTACGGCCACTCGGGGACAGGTGGTTCGTCCGCGACGAAGAAGCTGTACATGTGGCGCGCGATGAAACGCGCGGTCGCTTCTTGTTCGCAGATGATGTCGATGATGTCTTCGCCGTTGAAATTCCCCTTGCGGCCCAGGAACTCTTTTTCGCCGTCGTCATGGTCCTCAGGCTTATATTCGAAGTGGAACGACAGGCGACCGTATGGCCAAATCGAGTCCCGCATCGACTTGAGCGTCATGTAGTCGGTGTTGCCGATCGTCCAACCGGTAAAGGCTCTCGAAGCTTCTTTGATGTCATCCTCGGAGTAGTGTCCTACACCCATCGAGAACAGCTCAAGCAGCTCGCGCCCGTAGTTTTCGTTTATTGCGCCGTTGTGGTTTTCGCAGTTGTCGAGCCAGACAATCATCGCTGGGTCTTTGGACAACTCGAGCAGGATGTTGTCGAACCTTCCCATGCCGACGCGAGCGAACATGCGAATCTGGTCGTGAAGGACCTTTCCATTCGCGAGTTTGGCGTAACCTGTGGCGAAGATGCCATGCCAGAACAGCGCCACCTTCTCGCGCAGAGGCGCATCGGTTGAGATCATCCGATACATCCAATGAGAGCCGATGTTGTTGCCCATCATTCCCATGTGGTCTGGGTGATATCGCCGGATGAGATCGATATCCATGGAGTTCGGGTTATCGGTGACGAGCAGTTTTTCGACTGTCTCGTCGTAACCCTGTTTGACTAGGACTTCAAGCTCTTCTCTAGAAGCCCCGAAGCCGGCCCGACGCATCAGGTGGGCCATTAATTGCAATTCGTTCGTACTCATCGCTTACCTGCCGAATTTCGTCGCGACGTTTCAAGTTTGGTTGCAGTATAACAACATCGAGCTTGGCACGAGCGTTTTCGCCGGTATGATTCTGCATTGGCGCACGTCATCGCTGGAGGCGCTGGTCCCGTTCCTCGTAGGCGCTCATCGAGCGATCGTACGGATATCGGGCTAAGGCTTCCTCGTCAATCTCTACACCCCATCCGGGCCTGTCGGAGATTTCGAGATGTCCGTTGCGGATCCGAAGCGGTTCAGAAATGATCTCGTCGCGCCACGGCACGTCAGGATCTATGAACTCCATGTTCAGGAAGTTAGGTAGTGTCGTAGCGATATGCGCGTTGATGACCGATGCCAATGGACTGTTGCAGTTGTGCAGGGTGATCGGCAGGTACCTAGACTCAGCGATGGCGGCAATCTTCTTCGTCTGTGACACGCCGCCGCACCACTGGACGTCGACCATCACCACGTCCACAGCATCAGTGTCGATCACCTCGGCGAATTCTGTAGAAGCATGAAGCCGTTCGCTCATCGCAATCGGTATCGAAGTTTGTGAACGCAGTTGTTTCAAGGCAGATAGATTGAACGGGTGGACTGGTTCTTCGTACCAAAGCAGGTCGAATGGCTCGAGAGCCTTGGCGAGTCGCAGTGCGGAGACCGCGTTTAGGCCATGGGCATCGAAAGTTATTTCAACATCATCACCGACCTGTTCCCGGATGAACTCGACCTTGCGAGCCGTTGCTTGAATGTCGTTACGGTGCATATGCATGTCGGGCCAGAAATCGCCCAAGCCGGCACTATTGCCCTCGGTAATCTTGTAGCGTCCAGCTTGAAACGTTTTTACGCAAGTAAAACCGCGGGATACCAAGCCCTGTGCTCGTTCCTTGATGGCGCCAAAGTCGTCAGCGGCAATCGCACCGTCATCTACATTCATGCGGATGATCTGGCTGCCGCCGCCGATGTGTGAGTAGAGACGAACCTTATCCCACACCTTCCCACCAAGAAGTTCATACACCGGTTTGCCGGTGGCTTTGCCGATGATGTCCCACATGGCAGTTTCAATCGCAGTAATCGCGCAACTGAATATGGCGCCCCATGTATAGTGAGTCGCTTTGAACATGGTGGTGTATAGGGCTTCTGCGTTGAAAGGGTTTTTGTCCACCACATGGGGTTCAAGCCAACGGATTGCTTCAGCGATCACTGGCCCGGCGTGGCGCGTTCCTTCGCCATAGCCAACTATGCCTTGGTCGGTTTCGACTTTTACGAATACCCAAGAGGCGCAGATGTTGCCTTGGCCTAATATGGGTGTGATTTTGGTGATTTTCATGAGAGGTACCCTCCCGGCAGAGCGGTATGAGTGATTATGTTAGAGCCGTTAGCGCACGCTGAGTTGGCGGATAGGTCGCCAAATAAAGGTCGGCATGTCGTGGGTTGGATTGTTCGCATCTTGTAAGATGCGTATTCGATACGTAAGTCGCATTCAACTCGGAGAATCTAGCCACGGCTACAGCGACGCAACCCCCTCGGTTAGATGTAGATGAGAATCCGCCGATTCCGACGACCGCCGGACTCGGATTGCAGTTCAGCCTTTTGGCATCTGCGACATTGTTAATTACCCCGGTGATTGTCGCGCAGGCGTCGGGTCGAGGCGATTGGTACATCAACTGGATGGTCTTCGCATCTTTGGTCGTGGTGGGGATTTCGACTTTGATCCAAGTGCGTCGTATCGGGCCAGTAGGTGGTGGTGTCGTTCTGCCTATGTTCACCGCCCCGTTCGCGATCCCTTTTTGCATCACCGCAGTTATAGACGGTGGCCCTGCTACATTGACGTCCCTGGTAATTGTGTCGGCTGTCATCCAACTTGCTGTATCGAAATGGCTTTTCTTGCTGAGACGCATCGTCACTCCGATCGTAGGAGGCACCGTGATGATGATCTTGTCAATCACGTTGGCGTCGGTCGTATTCAAGTTGCTAGACGATGCGACGGCTCAAGATCCTTTGGGCGGCTCTTTGACGGCGTTCGTGACTCTTGTCATCGTCGCTGCACTCGCTTTGCGGAGATCGGCCCTACTGAGATTGTGGGGACCTCTGATCGGGATTATTGGCGGTTGCATCGCCGCGGTACTGTTCGGTATCTACGACGTGACTCGGATCGTGGAAGCACCGTGGATAGGGATTCCTTCCGAATGGCCGGGCATCGGCTTCGAATTTGGGGTGCCGTTCTGGACTTTGTTACCGTCTTATCTTTTCCTGGGCATCATCATTTCCATTCAGACAAACGGTGCGACAATCGCGGCGCAGAACGTCTCGTATCGAGGTGATCGGGCCGTTGATTTCCGCGGTGTTCAAGGCGCCCTTGCCGGTGCCGGAGTGTCCAACCTGTTCGCCGGGATCATGGGGACTGTGCCAAATGGCATCAATCCAGCCGGATCCGCGTTCATGCAAACTGTCGGAGTGGCATCGAGGCACATCGGATACGCAATCGGATTGATCTTCATTGTCCTGGCGTTTGTACCGAAAGCGTCTAGTCTTCTCAGCACGATTCCCGGACCTGTGATGACTGGGTATCTGATTTTGATCACCGGCACGCTGTTCGTTGATGGGGCAAGAACCGTCATCCAATCCGAACCTAACCGGGAAAAGGTTGTCGTCGCCGGAATGTGTTTCTGGATCGCTGCCGCCTTCCAGTTCGGGCTCTTCAATATTCCGGATATCAACCCGGTTTTGAACGGATTCTTCAAGAGTGGGACCACCACTGGCGGTCTTGCTGCCGTGGCGATGATCCTGTACCTCGAGTTGACAAATCCGCGGCGAATGCGTTTTCAATCCAAGCTCGACATCGATGTCCTGCCAGAGGTTAATGAATTTGTTGCGAGATTTGCGAAGAGCCGGGGGTGGAATGACGGGATGCGCGACCGGTTGAGCGCGGTTGCGGAGGAGACTCTGCTTACGTTGTCTCCGTTGGACCTCGAGATGGATATCAATGCCACCGATGAGGAGCCAGAGGAGGAGCGCACGTTAGTGGTTGTGGCTTCGAGCGATGGGGATGAAGCGGAACTGGAGTTCATCGGCGGCGGAGGCGGCGAGAACATCGAAGACCGGGTCCGGCAGATGCAGGACTACGATGACGAACGTATCGTTGAACACGAATTGTCTCTGCAGCTTTTGCGGAATTACGCATCTTCCGTTCGACACCAGCAGTTCCGCGACACGGAAATCATCACGGTTCGAGTGGAGCAGCCGGGTTCTTAGGGCTAATCTATCGGACCGTGTCGGAATTGGCGGGCGATTGCAGTATCGCTCAATTCAACCGTCTGAGATTGCCGCTCAGTCGGGAGTCATAATTCCCTATGTTTTTGTGTTCGATGAGGAAGGCAACAGCATCGCGCACATCAATCCCGCAGTATTGGGCGAGAATTTGAAAGGCGACCTCGGAGCGGATTCCACCGGATATAGATTTGGCGACTCAATGCTCGCGGCGATCGAACGCGGACACTGGGTTAACTATGTATTAGAAAATCCCGTG
>JAAXHR010000266.1:0-21595 GCA_012270805.1 Dehalococcoidia bacterium | reverse complement strand
AACGCTACGCCGGGGTTTTGACCAACCCAATCTCGACCTCAACCCCATCTACGCTGTGCTTATATCGCGTCATCTCATCCGCGCACTCGACGTTGATGCTGACAGCTAGGGTTTCGTTGGATATGTAATCGACATGTTCGGCGATGGCGTTGGCGATATCGCTGCCTTCGGGCGCATTGATGGTCAGGTGGATGCGGTCGGAGATTTCCAGTCCGGCGTTCTTGCGCACGTTTTGCACGATGTGGGCGATGTCGCGCACGTAGCCTTCAGCGCGGAGTTCGGGAGTGATGTCGGTTGAGATGCCGACCGTGTATGTGCCGTCGGATTCGACGGCGTAGCCTTCTGCGGCGATGTTATCGACGAGAATTTCGTCCGGGTTGAGTTCGAATTCGCCAAGGTTGACGATTTCGCCGGCGCGGACCGCTGTTGCTACCCGTGCTGCTTCGGCTTCGTTAAGCAGGTTTCGGATTTCGTTGACTTGACGACCGTATTTGGGTCCCAAAGCAGGTAGGTTTGGGCGCAGGCGGTAGGCCATGAGGCTGTCGGACTCGGAGGTGTCTCGAACGTCGCGGACGTTGAGTTCGTCTTTCAGCTGGGTGGCGATCATCTCTAGGGCTTCTCGCTCTTGGGGCGAGTTGAGTTCGACGATGAGTGCGTTCAATGGTTGCCGAACCTTGATCCCGGCGGCGGATCGAGATGATCTGCCGAGCGATGCGAGACGCATTGCCAAGTTGGTGCGGAGGGCAAGAGCGTCGTCGATCACACTCTCATCCGCCACCGGCCAGTCCGCCAAGTGCACCGAATCAGGGGCCCCGGTCACGCGTTGTCCGACAAGATTGGTGTACATCTCTTCGGAGATAAATGGCATGATCGGGGCCACCAATTTACTCAGCGTCACCAAGCAGGTGTAGAGCGTGTTGTAGGCGTCCTGTTTGTCGTGGTCGTCTTCGGATTTCCAGAACCGGCGCCGTGAGCGCCTGACGTACCAGTTGGATAGACGCTCGACAAAGGTTTCAATGGCTTCCGAAGCTCGTTCGATTCGCCAGTTTTCTAAGTCGTTGGTGACGGATCGAACCAGGGCGTTGAGTTCGGAGATCGCCCAGCGGTCGAGTTCGCCCAAGTGCCCGTTGCTTGACGAATGGCTTGCGTCACCAGGCATCCATCCATCTAGCCGTGCATACGTCGTAAAGAAGTAGTACATGTTCCAAAGCGGCAACACAAACCGTCGCCGCGCCGCATCACCGACGCTGTATCCAAAGTTGAGATTGTTCTGTGGAATGTGCCGCGCNNGCCATACAGATCAGTGAGTAGAACCAGTTCCTGAACTGCCCAGGGAACGACTCCGAGATCCAATCCGCCGGGAACCAGTCCCGCCAATAGTCTTGATCATCGTTGTAGCGCAACGTTGAGAAGCTGACGATCCCGGCATCCAGCCAAGCGTTGCCGACATCTTTGATACGCGGCGTCAAGGCATCACATTTCGAGCATCGGATCTTGATTTCATCAATCCAAGGCCGATGCGGCGAATTTCCATCAAACTCATCCCAACCCTTGACTGCGCGCTCCTTTAATTCATCGCGGCCCCCGATCACATCAACGTTCCTGCATCCCTCGCACTCGTAGATCGGCAACGCCAGACCATAGTACCTCTTCTTGGAGATCATCCAATCTTGCATATTACGAAGCCAATCGAGTTCTCTGGCCTCGCCGAAAGCTGGCACCCACTTGATCGTGCGCGTGGCGTCCATCATCGTGTGCCGCAACTCGTCCATCGAGATGAACCACTCGTCGACCAAGCGAAACACGAGTTCGGAGTTGCAACGCCAGCAGACTGGATAGCGGTGCGAATAGTCCTCCAGTTTGTAGTAGATGCCGCTCTCCCGCAGCATCTCGAAGATGATCGGGTTCACGTCATCAACGGACTTTCCGGATAACTCACCAAACCCATCCACGTATACCCCTGCATCATCCAACGGAGCGATCACGGGCAACCGATTCTCTCGCCCAATCTGAAAGTCCTCCGAACCGGCACCAGGAGCGATGTGGACAATCCCAGTACCTTCCTCATCACCAACGTCTTCCCATTCGACAACGCGGTGTCGGTCGCGGGCTTCGGCTTGTGCTTCGAAGTCGTCGAAGGGCCCGCGGTATCGCCATCCGAGCAGTTGCGCTCCTATGGCATGCTCAAGGATTTCATGTTTGCCGTTTAGGACGTGAAGTCGGTTGGCGCTTAACCAGAGGATGTGTTCGCCTTCTTGGGAGTAGTTGCGGACGCGGACATAGTCGTGGTTTGGGTTTACGGCGGCGGCGACGTTGGCGGCGAGGGTCCACGGTGTGGTAGTCCATACCAGCAGTGCTTCGCCGTCGCGATCGAGTAACGGTAGTCGGATGAAGAATCCGGGATGGACGATTTCGGCGTATCCTTCGGTGGCGATTTCGTGCTGGGACATGCCGGTCCCGCAGCGAGGACACCACGGCATGACGTCTTTGCCTTTGTAGAGCCAGCCGTTGTCGTGGCATCTCTTTAAGAAAGCCCAGATGGTGTAGTTGTTCTCGTCGGACTTGGTATGGTACGAGTCGTCCCACTGCATGAAGTAGCCGAGGCGCTTCGACTGACGGGTGATGATGTCCGAGAAGTGGTCGACTCTTGCCTTGCACTCTTCGACGAACTTGCCGACTCCGTAGGTCTCGATCTCGTGTTTGGATTTGAACCCTTTTTCTTTTTCGACCTCGACTTCGATCCAGAGACCCTGCCCGTCGTATCCGTTCTGGAAGCGTTGGCGGTAGCCCTGCATGTTGCGGAAGCGCAAGAAGAGATCTTTGTAGGTTCTTCCCCATGCGTGGTGGACGCCCATGGGGTTGTTGGCGGTGATTGGTCCGTCAATGAAGGAATAGTTTTTTTCAGCGTCGTTATTGCGTGTGAGGTACCGATCAATGATGCTCCGCCCGTCTTTGTCGGGGATGTTCCACTTTTCGAGCCATTGGTTTTCGATCTTGACGAAATCGACTTCGGCTTCGGGCAGGACGGGGTCGAAGGCGCTGGATGGTGAGTGCATTTTGCCAGTGTGAATCTTGCTTCATTCGTGACTTTTAAGTTTAAGTTAACGAACTCGGAAGCACTCCAAGATACACTCGAAGCATGACCATGGCAGAGGAATGTCGAACTGCTTCGACGGAGCTTTACGGTCAGGCGATGTTCGAGTTGGATGCTGGCGATCTGAGTCAGGCATATAAAAAATTATGGGGTGCGAGCACGCAAGTGCTTAAATCGCTCGCCGAACTCAGACATCGATTCGCGTTCGAGAGTGAACTCCATACCAATCTCTACGAAAACTGGCTTGACGAGTCGGAAATTCGCGAGAGTGCGGTTCATGTAAGAGATTTCGTCGAAACCTTAGCAGGTATCTGAATTGACGCTCATCTCAATCTGTGGCGACGCTTGGCGCATCAACGGTCGAGCAACATACGCGGGGCGGAAGTATCGTGGTTGGGATGTTGAGGGGTTGTTGATGAACAGCCGGATGACTAATGCGGTGTTTGACGATGAGAATCCGGTGACACGAGGGTTGTGGGCATATCCGGATACAGGCGAGTGGGATGCGGATCGGAACACAGATGAGTTCATTGCGATGTTGCCGTTGTATCGTTCCTGCGGGTTGTTGGCAGTGACGGTGAATCTACAGGGCGGTAGTCCGACGGGTTACTACCGGGAAGCGATGTTCCGGGAGAATATGGCAGATCGGGGGATTGAGGAGGACGATGATGTGGTTTGGGCGGGGTTGCCGAGTCCGGCTTCGCAGCCATGGCATAATTCGACGTTCAGTCCGGATGGTGCGTTGAAGGCGGCGTTTCTGGATCGGACTGAGCGGTTGATTGCAGGGTGTGAGAAGTTGGGGATGGTTGTGATTTTGGGTTATTTCTACTTTGGGCAGGATGAGCGTTTAGAAGATGAGCGCGCGGTTTGCCGAGCGGTTGACGATGCGACACGGTGGATATTGGAATCGGGTTATGGGAACGTCTTGATCGAGATCAACAACGAGGCGAATATTCGGCGTTACGAGCATGAGATTCTGCAGCCGCATCGGGTTGCAGAACTGATTGAGCGGGCGCAGTCGATCGAGGTTGATGGGAGACGATTGTTGGTCGGAACTTCATACGGTGGTGGTCGAGTGCCCGATGACGATGTTGCGAGAGTGTCGGACTACATGATGTTGCACGGAAATGGAGTTACGGAGCCGGCTCGTATCGCTGGGATGGTGGCGGACACTCGGGCGTTACCGAGCTATACGGAGAAGCCGATCCTGTTTACTGAGGACGATCATTTCGACTTTGACAAACCGGAAAACAATTTCCTATCGGCGTTGTCAGCGTATGCGTCGTGGGGTTACTTCGATCCGGGTGATGCTGCCGGCGGCAAATCGGAGTTCGGAGATTATCGTGACGGGTATCAGAACGTGCCCGTCAACTGGGGTGTCACCACGCCACGGAAGCGTGGGTTCTTCAACCTCTTAAGTGAGATTACTGGCGAATCTCCTTAAGACTCGCTGAAGATTTCGTCCCCGCGCTGGAGGCGGACGGCGATGTTGTAGGTCTGGTTGATGGATCTAGGTGTCGGGTAGTGTGCGGCGAGGAATCGGGCCATTGCGACAAGTGAGTGGCGGGCCGATGGGTTGGGTTTGCGATGTTGGTATTGCTTGATCGCAGCGTCGACTATCTGGAAATGGTGGAAAGACGAGTCTTCGCGGAGCATAGCTTCGGCGAGAGTCGAGATGATGTCGTCAGGTTCAGTAGCGTTGGCGACGTAGTTGGTCACCAAGTATGCAGATTCCTCGACTTGCTGTTGTGAGTTCATAGCTGCGAGCAGGTCGTGCTGTAGCTGGTCGGTGGCTCCGTTGGAAGATGGTGCCGGTATGCGTTGCGGAGGCATGTTAAGGAAGCGATCGAGGTAGATGCTCATCGCGGTGTCGTAGACGGCGCGGAGGAGTTCGATGGTGGGGTAGCGTTTGAGGGCTTGGTGCAATGCGTTGGCAGCGGTCAGGGTGTTGTGAACGGTGTCCCAATCGCCGAATTCGTTGGAAGTGTGGAACCGTGCCATGCGGAGGAAGGCGGCGTATGCTGTCTTTCCACCGAGCTGCTCCGCCGTTGCGCCGTTCCGTACGGCCTCGTTGATCGAAGCGATAGTTATGTAGGGGTCATCGCCTAAGATCGTTTCAGGAAGGTTCTCATGGTCGGTCCAAGTGCCTCTTATGTCAGCGGATTGTTCCCAGAGTTGCGGGAGATGGTTGCGCGCCTCTCTGACCATCGACGCGAGGTCGATGGGATTACGCCAGGAGTTGAGTTCTTCGCTACGGCGAGCGGTGGCCATGCCGTGGACGAGGCTGGTGAGAACTTGTCCCGAGTGTTCCCAACCGATGTGGTCGAGTAGTTCGAAGGCTTTGTTGCAGAAGTCAACGACGTGTCCAGCGTCGATGTAGATGCGATCGGTTGCGGCGGCGAAGATGATGTCGTGGATGTCGCGTTGCGGGAGCCCGAGTTCGATGGCGGTTCGTAGGACGCGTTCCGCACCATCGGTGTCGCGGACTTCGATGAAGTCGCGGAACCACTGCTTGAAGACTTCAGGTCGAGTTTCGCCAGTGGGGAGGGGTTCCACGACGAAGCGAGGTGGACGTCCGGCGCACTCGGCAGCTACTTGTCTGAGACCTTGGTACAAAGCTCGTGGTTGGTCTTCTGGACGGAGGAGATGGAGGAAGTTTGCGGTGCAGGTGAGCATGCTGAGGGCGGGTCCCCAGCCTTCGTTGGAATATGTAGTGCCGAACTTCGCGCCGATGGTCAGCGGTGTACGGTAGTCGGCAACGGATGAGTTGAGGCCGAGGACAGATTTTGCGATGACGAGACGGATGTTGTCTTCCATGCCCTCTTGCAGGCGTTTGGACCATCGTTCGACGGGGTCTTGTTCGGGCGGGTTCGGGTTGACGTAGACATCGTTGTCGATGATGGCTACAGGGAATGACCGGACATCGTCAGCGAAAGGGTCGAAGGTTCCGCCGCTTGCGAGGTCGAATCGGGCGTGATGCCAGTGGCATGTGAGTATTCCGTTCTTGACGGTACCGCGGTCGAGGGGGAATCCCATGTGTGGGCAGCGATTGTCTACGGCGGCGAAGGTGTCGTCTTTGGCGAAGACTGCGATGGTGTGTCCGGCGCCAGTGACGACTGTGCAGCCGCGTTTTCGAATTTCGTCTACGGTTCCTGCACTTAGGAGATCGTTTTTGGAGTGGATCATGCCGCCACACCTCAGGGATTTGCGAATAGTTAAAGGTTATTGGTTTTCGGATTTGACTGTGTCAATCCAGACTGCCTAGTGGACGGCAGGTTGCGAAACTTTAATCAGGAATGCCCGCGTTCGCGGGAGCAACGCGGGCGCGGATTAGACTGAGTAACCCACCGAACCGTCGGTACGCATGGGGACGATGTTTAGGTCGCGGCTTTCGTAGGTGGTTTTGGCGACTTCTAGGAGGTCTTCGTCGATCTCGATGCCGATGCCGGGTGCGTCAGAGAGGTTCATGTATCCGCTTTCGCGTTTGTAGTGGTTGACGAAGACGGCGTTTGCGGGATGCTCGTCCCTAAGCGAGTATTCCTGAGTGACGAAGTTGGGTATCGAAGCGTCGACTTGGACGGCGGCATTGGTGGTTATCGGTCCGAGGAAGTTGTGGGTCGCCAGTGCGGAGTGGTAGGACTCTGCGAGTGCAGCGATCTTCTTGACGTGAGTTATGCCGCCGCCGAGACCCATGTCGGGCCGGACGTACTGGGGTCCGCCGTCTTGAAGCATGTCGCGGAACTCCCAGATGTTGTGGATTCGCTCTCCGTTGGCGACCGGCAAGGTTGTTCGTTGGGCGATGCTGCCTTGCAGAACCATGCTGTCGATCTGAATCGGATCTTCGTAGAACAGCGGCCGGAACTGAGTCAACTCTTGGGCGAGAGCGACGGCATTCATCGGTGTTAGTTTTCGGTGGATTTCGAGGATGATGTCAACATCCTTGCCGGCGCCTTCACGCATGGCGGCGACGTTGTCGACGGTATCGGAGATGAGACGTTCGACGGTCATGCTTTCGAAGCCGTTGGGTAGTGGGTCAGTCTTGATGGCGGTCCAGCCTTCTTCAGCCGACGCCTTTGCCGCCTCGTACAGACCCTGGGCTTCTTTTCCTCGATCGTGAGGGAACGGCAGTTCGGTTGTTTGCCTCGGCCCCATGAGGAGGTGAAGGCGGATCTTCTCGCGGGTGTTGCCGCCGAGAAGATCCCAAACGGGGGAATCGAGACGTTTTCCTTTGATATCCCAGAGTGCGATGTCGATAGCGCTGATGGCACCGGAGAGAGCGGAGCCGCGGAAGGGGCCCATTCGGTACATGTATTGCCAGTGGTGCTCGATGCGGGAAGGATCTTTTCCGACCAAGTAGTTACCGCACTTCTTGGCGATGACATCGGTGGCTTCCATATATGCCCAGCATGAGGACTGTCCGACACCGTAGGTACCGTCTTCGGTCCAGATGCGGACTACGTGATGTCCGCCCGGTGATCCGTCGGAGCCGCCGATGAGCATGGATTCGACTTTTTGGATCTTGGTTTTCTTCGCCATCGTTGTTTTGTCGTCTCTCAGAGTATTGAAGATGTGAAGTTTTGGTTGTGGCGAATGTTAGCACGATGTTGAGCTATGATTGCCATGATTTTGAATGATGGGGATGATGGAGTGTCGGGGCTCTTCGTCCTTTTTCCATGTCGTGGCCTCAGTTACTCTACAGCGGCACATTTCCTCCGCGAGCAGGGGAACGCCTGTGCCACCAGTCCATCCCGGACATACTCTGCATCGCGTCGCTTTCGTTATGCGAAAGGGGCAGTGTGGTAGTTTGGCATGATGCGGTTGATGAAAAGCGACGGCGAGGGGCGACCTAAGTTTTTCTACGGTTGGGTGATCGTTGCGGTGATGGCTGCGACGGGCGCTGTGAGCATGGGGATGGGATCGCTGAATTTCGGGTTGTTCATCAAGCCGATGGGTGATGAACTCGGGATTGGTCGAGCAGCGTTCGGCTGGGCGCAGACAGCTCGTCAGGGCGCGAGTTCGGCGACGAGTCCGTTGATCGGGTGGTTGTTGGATCGATATGGTTCTAGGGTGATGCTGCCGGTAGCGGCGCTGGCGACAGGTGGGGCGTTGATCGGGCTGGCGTATGTCACGTCGGCGTGGCACCTGGTCGTGCTGTTCGTGGTGATGGGTCTGGTTGGAATGAGCGGGCCGGGCGCACTGGTGACGACGGTTCCGGTGTTGAAATGGTTCGTTAGAAACCGAGGAAAGGCGGTGGCGTTCGTCGGGCTAGGCATACCTGTCGGGGCGTTGTTGTTCATACCGTTGACGCAGGTGCTGATCAACGAGATCGGTTGGCGCGGCGCGTGGATCGTGCTTGCGATAATCGGGATCTGCGTTATCGTGCCTCTCGCAGCGATCTTTGTACGTCGCCAACCTGAAGATGTCGGCTTGGTGCCGGACGGTGATCTCCAGGATGTTCGCGAAGACAGTGATGGGAGCGGTGCCAGAAGGGTAGTTGAAGAAGTTTCGTGGACGGTGCGGGAAGCGGTGCGTACGACCACCTTATGGCGGTTGGTAATCGTGTTCTCGATGGTTCAGCTGGCGACCGGTACAGTGGCGCTGCATAGAATTGCTGCCTTTATGGACAGGGGTATGGATCCGACGCTCATATCATTTGCAACGGCGTTTGATGCGGTTGCAGCCGGGGGATCGACGTTTATGTTTGGGATGTTGGTGAGATGGGTTCCGGCAAGATTCTTGGGGACTGTCGGGTTTTCGATGCTGGCGGGAGCCAGTGTGTTGACGATCTACGCTACGAACCTGCCGATCATGTTTGTATCGATGGCGATATTCGGAGTTGGTATTGGTGGGATGATGTTTTTGAACAACTACATCTGGGCAGACTACTTTGGACGCGGAAGCGTAGGTGGGATACGAGGGCTGGTGAATCCGATCAATCTGGTAGTAGGAGGGATCGGTGCGCCGGCGGCGGGTTATGTTCGGGATTGGACGGGATCATACGATCCAGCGTGGTGGGTCGGAGTCGGATTGATGGGCGGTGCGGCGTTGTTGACGGTTTTGACGGGAGCACCACGTAAGGGTTGAATCGGGCGATAGTATCGTTCAAGTAGAGCCTGGCTGTCAGGGAGAAATGATGGACTACGACGTTGTTGCGGAAGGACCGCCGGCCGGCATGACTGCGTTGGAGATCGCGTCAGCACGGCAACGGTTAGGTGCGTGGTTGATTGATCATATGATTGTTGCGGGGATCTTTCTCGGCACCGCGACAGTGGCGGGGGTAGTCTTGTATGTAGCGTGGAGTCGTGATATGGACGAGTTCAACGAAGGGTGGTGGTTTGTAGGCGTGATTATTGTCTCAGCAATCATCGGTGGTATTGCTACACTCGTGTGGTACGTTTACTTGCTGCACTTGGTCGCCACTCGAGGACAGACGCCTGGGAAGAGAGTAGTCAAGATACGGATCATTAAAGATGATGGTGGCAAGGTGGGTTGGGGTGTAGCGTTAATGCGAGAGGTTGTGGGCAAGATCATCCTGGTTGCGGCAATGGAAGGCGTTTTGGCGGCGTTGGTCTCCGTGATTTCTGCTGTAGTCGCGGTTTACATCTGGATTTTTGTGTTGTTGGCTCTGTTAATCTGGATCGTGGCAGATGAGAAGAATCAGACGTTGCACGACAAGATCGCGAGGACTTACGTTGTGAAGGTACGAAGCGTCGCAATTGAGCACGAGCCTGCGTGATAAATTCGACGTTGACCCGGATCCTCTTGAGCCGTTTGGCTCAAATCTCCATGCCGCGGCGGGTGGCGACGGTTTCGAGGTCTTTGTCGCCCCGGCCGCTTAAGAGTAGGAGGATGGTGCTGGACGGGCCGAGAGTCGGTGCCCAGTCTTTGATGTAGGCGATGGCATGGGCTGGTTCGAGCGCCGGGATGATGCCTTCGGTTTGGCAGAGCAAGTCAAAACCATCGAGGGCCGCGTTGTCATCAACGGCTGCGTATTTGGCGCGTTCGATGTCGTGGAAGTAGGAGTGCTCAGGTCCGACACCGGGGTAGTCGAGTCCGGCGGAAACGGAGTGGGCTTCGGTTACTTGTCCCCATTCGTCCTGTAAAAGGTAAGACATTGCGCCATGTAGAACGCCTGGTCGTCCTTTGGTGATTGTGGCGGAATGCCGGTCAGTGTCAACACCGTCGCCTCCGGCCTCTACGCCGATAAGCCCGACGGCTTCATCGTCGACGAAACCGCTGAATAGCCCGATGGCGTTGGAGCCGCCGCCGACGCAGGCGACGGCATAGTCGGGCAAGCGTCCGATCTGCTCTAGGCATTGCGCGCGAGCCTCTTTGCCGATGACGTTTTGGAAGTCTCGGACGAGCATCGGGTACGGATGCGGTCCAACGGCACTGCCGATCAGGTAGTGGGTAGTCTGGACGTTGGTGACCCAGTCGCGGATGGCTTCGTTGATGGCGTCTTTGAGGGTGCGGCTGCCGGAGAGCACTGGTTCGACGGATGCGCCGAGGAGCTTCATGCGGTAGACGTTCGGAGCCTGCCGGTGGATATCTTCTTCGCCCATATAGACGATGCATTCGAGCCCCATCATGGCGCACGCGGTGGCGGTTGCAACGCCGTGCTGTCCTGCCCCAGTCTCGGCAATGATGCGATTCTTGCCCAGGCGCTTTGCGAGAAGAATCTGCCCCATCGCATTATTGATCTTGTGGGCGCCGGTATGAGCTAAGTCTTCGCGCTTTAGCCAAATCTGCGCTCCGCCTAGTTTCTGGCTGAGGTTGCTGGCGTGATAGAGAGGTGTGGGCCGTCCTACGTAGTCGGTAAGGAGGTTAGAAAGCTCTTGCCAGAACGATTCGTCTTCGCGTGCTGCTCGGTACGCTTCTTCAAGTTCGCCTAAAGCCGCCATGAGGGTTTCCGGCACGAACTGTCCACCGTACTTGCCGAAGCGTCCAAGTTCATCGGGAACATCGCGTTGGATTGGTGGGGATAGAGTCATTTGGAACTCGTCGGAATCGTTGTTTTCAACGGTCTGATTGCAAGTATATTGCGGTGCTTTGTTGAAGTCACTACACTGGTTCAACCCTAGAATGGATGCATGCCAGACACCTCCGAACTCCGAATTCTGTCCTTGCTCGCCAGCGCGACGGAGATCGTGTGCGCCTTAGGGTTCCGAGATCAATTAGTCGGGCGGTCACACGAGTGCGACTTTCCGAAGAGTGTGGCAGAGTTGCCCACGGTGACGGTGCCTAAGATCGACGTCGGCGCGTCGAGTCGAGAGATAGACGATCAAGTTAAGTCGGCATTGCGTAATGCCGATGCGATGGACGCGTTGGGAGTTTACGACGTGCGCGTTGATGTGTTGCGCGGGTTGAATCCGACGCACATCGTCACGCAGACGCAGTGCGAGGTTTGCGCGGTTAGTCTGCGTGATGTCGAGGCGGCGGTTGGGAAGTTGGCTGGAGTCGAGCCGACTATCGTGTCCTTGCAACCCAACTCGCTCGACGATATTTGGGGCGATGTGATGAGAGTGGCGAAGTCATTCGGCGCGCAAGCACGTGGACGCGATCTGGTTGCGGAGTTGAAAAAGCGGATGGTTGTCATCGCAGAATCTGCTCATGAGTTGAGTAGTGCGCCTACAGTCGCAGCGATCGAGTGGGTTGACCCTTTGATGGCCGCGGGCAATTGGATGCCGACTTTGGTCGACATGGCCGGGGGCAAGAATCTGTTTGGGAAGGTGGGCCTACATTCGCCGTGGATGACATACGAAGAGTTGCGTTCGGCAGACCCCGATGTGATCGTGATCGCTCCTTGTGGTTTCGACTTGGGGCGAACGCGTGAAGATGTGTCGATTCTCGAAGTTCAACCCGGATGGTCTTCGCTGACGGCGGTTAAGAATGGCAGAGTTTTCGTCGCCGATGGGAACCAGTACTTCAACCGCCCGGGGCCGAGGCTGGTCGAAACGCTAGAAATGTTGGCTGAGATGCTCCATCCCGACCGGTTCGACTTTGGGCATCGCGGATCTGGTTGGGAGACAGTTTACTGAAACTACCACCTTTCCCTAGCTTGGTTTGTGTGAGTTGGGCATCAATTTCAGAACGTAATCTCGGTCTCTTTTTCCACTTTGTCGTCGTCGATGACGTAACCAAAGCCGGGTTCGTCGGAGACGGTTAGGTAGCCGTTGTTGAGGATGGGTCCTTTGTTTTTGTCGAAGTGGTAGGCGAGGGCGGCGTGTTTGAGGAGCATCTCGACGTATGGGGTGTGAATGGGCGACTGTGCGGCAGACCATGCCATACCGACGGGGGTTACGCCTTGGTGGGCAATGGTGATCAGATCGTAAGCGGTGGCCATTGCGGAGATCTTTAACACTTCCGAGAGACCACCTGCCCAGTTGAGGTCGGGCTGGATGATGTCGAGGGCTTCAGCGTCCATGAAACGTTTAAAACCCCAGCGGGTATACTCATGCTCGGCGCCAGAGACGGGGATGTTGATCTTTTCTCGGATCTTGCGGTACGAGTCGATCCGATCGGGCATGGCGACTTCTTCGATCCAGCGAGGTTGGTACTCTTCGATCGCGGATGCGAGTTTAACGACGTAGTTGACATCCATCGACTGCCAACAATCGAGCATGATGTCGATACTTTCACCGACAGTCTCGCGTAGGGTCTTGACCATCTCGACGTTCTTTTTGAAGCCTTCGTGATCAGACATCGGGCCGTGTCGGAAGAACCATTTCTGGGCAGTGAAGCCGCGCTCTTTGACCATCGTCGCGCGCTCTCGGACGAGCCCCATGTCGGTTACGTTGTGTCCGAGCATAGAGGCGTACGCGGGCATCGTTTTCCGGCAGGGACCGCCAATGAGCATGTAGACGGGCTTTCCGAGCCATTTACCTTTGAGGTCCCAGAGGGCATTGTCAAGGAGAGAGATGGCCATCATCGGTTCGCCCTGGCGCCCGTGGACGGCGGTTCTGTGCATGATGTCCCAAAGGAACTCGGTGGCGAGCGGGTCCCGTCCAATGAGGAGGTCTTTCATCTGCCAGATGTGCCATGGTACGCCGGCGAACATGCCGCCGCAGATCCCGCTCACGCCTCCGTCAGTGTCGATTTGGACGAACGTTTGCTCGACTTGGAATGTGCCGCTGTCGACTTGCGTGCCCCGATTTCCAATCTGGTTGCGATCGGTACGGAACTCTTCGTAGATGTCAGTCGGTTGGAGTAAACGGTCTTCGAAGAACGGACCGTCGACTTCCATGTGGCCAGTGAGATGGCGCAGGCGGATGTTAGTTATCTTCATGGGCTTTAGCTTTAGAGCGTTAACGTTGCATCAGATTTCATTATGCGTTGCCACACGGGAAAGCAACGGCGAGATATAGACATCTTGACATCAAATCTACAACGCACTATGATGTCTCTTATGAGAACTACACTGACAATCGATGACGACATCGCCGATTTCTTGAAGGAGCAGAGCAGGCTCCATGAGAAATCATTCAAGCAGGTGGTGAATGAGACGTTGCGGCGCGGAATGTCGCCGAGGGCTAATGAGAAACCACGAAAGCCTTTCAAAGTCAAACCGTTTCCCGGCGGGTTCGCGCCGGGGGTGGATCCTTTAAAACTCAATCAGCTCGTAGACCAACTGGAAGTAGAGGACTTCCTCAGGAAAAGCTCGAGTTGATCGTCCCTGATATCAACTTGCTGGTTTACGCGTATCGTGACGAAGCACCGGAGCACGGTGTTGCTAAGGAGTGGTGGGAACGGTTGCTAAACGGTTCGGAGCGGGTTGGCTTGAGTTGGGTTGTTATTAGCGGTTTCGTTCGGATTATCACACATCGGAATGTATCGCATAACTCGTTAGCGCCTTCATTGGCGATCGATGCTGTGAACGAATGGTTCGATTTTCCTCATGTTGTCACAGTTCACCCCGGAGCAAACCATCTATCGCTGTTCCGAGCAAACTTGGAGGCTGCAGGGGTGGGCGGCAACTTGGTGACTGACGCGCATATCGCGGCTCTCGCGATGGAATATCAGGCGGAAGTCCACACGAACGACAGTGACTTTGCCCGGTTCCCTGGACTGAGGTGGCGTAACCCGCTGTGAGTAACACTTAGCGGGACGCCATTCCAGGCCGCCGATAGGAAAGCCTCTCGGGCGAGATCATTTCTTCGCGTAACTCCAAGAAACACGACCCATTCACTTTCCACTTTCCAGTAGCAATCAGCATCGCGATTGCGAATGAGTTTCAGAGTTTCACTGTTTCGATGATGTCGTTGACGATTTAGGATGCGATTCGTGAAGAGGGGTTGGGTTTGAGCGATTGATGAGATATGGCTGATCGCATTAGACGAGTTGAGCGACATTGGTTGAGACGAGTCCTAATAAGCGATGATCAGAGCATCTCTCACATCCTCAATTCCAACCGTGTGTCTATCAGCCGTTGGGGCACGTTAGTGTCTCGCATGAATTTCAAGAGGAGCTGGTGAAGTTCGCGAGCGGTGTCCATGTTGGCGCTGATGATGTCGGTTTGCTGGCCAGGGTCAGTTGGCAGGTGGAAGAGTTGTGAGCGGCCTGGGTCCATGGAGTAGAGGAATGAGTAGCCGCCGCTGGTTACAGTGGTGACTTGTGACGCTGACATGCTGCGTTCGACGTTGTCTACGGAACGTATAGTGTCATCGGCGTTCGCGAATGGGATGGTGGATACTGCGAAGTCGCGCGCTTGCGGGTGTTTAGCGTCGCGCATGGCTGGCATCAGTGATTGACCCTGAACATGGGACGGAACGTCGCGTCCCATGATTTCGAGAACCGTGGGCATGACATCTAGAGCGGCGGAGAACCCGTCGTACGAACCGGGCGCAACTCCGGGGACATGAATGAGGAGCGGGATGTGCACTAACTCTTCGTAGAGCGGCGAGAAGTCCCAGATGGAATCCGGATCGCCATGGAAGTAGCGCTTTCCGTTTGACCGGTGTCCAAAATGCATCTTGCCCAGGAGTCCGCCGTGTTCACCGAAGTAGAAGCCGTGATCGGTGGTGAAGATGATGGCAGTGTCGTCCTGGATGCCCATATTCTGCACTTTACGTAGCAGATAACCGATCCAAGTGTCGACCATGGTGATCTCGCCACGGTAGCAGGCGAACGCGGTCTCAAGGTCGCGTTCGGTCAGGTGGTCGGTCTCGTGCCAATAGGCGTACGGTGGTTGGATTATGCTGCCGTCGTAGTCGGGTTGGTACAACTCGGCATAGTACGCAGGAGGGTCCCACGGCTCGTGAGGGTCCCATGTGTCGATGTAGAGGAAAAACTTTTCTTTATAGTGTTTTTCGAGCCAATCCCCTGCTTGGGTCATAGTACGTGCGACGCAGCGGTCCGACTCTTTGCGCCAATCGGCAACTACATCCCTCGACTCGTGGTGTCCGATCTGTGCAGCGCGCGTGCCGGATCCTTCTTGTCCGAGCACGGAGTAATAAGACTGGAAACCGCGGTCGTAGTTCATCCCACTTCGAGTGTAGAAAGGTGTATCGATCACTGCGGCAGTGTGGATGCCTTGTTCACCTAGGATCTGCGAAAGAGTGACAGCGTGACCGGGCAATGCCTCCCAACCCATGAAAGACATCGTCCACTGACCAGTGTGGTGGTCGGCGCGTGTAGGCATCGTTGGGAAGCCGCATGCATAGTGGTTGTCGAATCTGGTGCCCTTTGCGGCCAGCGCGTTGAGGACGGGAGTGTGGATGACCTTGTTTCCGTACGCTCCTAACTGATCTCGTCGAAAAGTGTCGGCAGTGATCCAGATAACGTTCATTTTGCGAGTCCGAGTTGGCTGATTCGATGCATACAAACGCTGACACACGCGCGGCACCACCACTTTATACCAACCTCAACCGTTAATCGATGCGCGTCTTGAGCAGCCGTGTCACCAGGCCGATCGCTAGGAAGGGGGTGCTCACCCGTCGGCACGGTGAGAAGATACAAACTCCTCGATTTTAGGAGTAAAGGTCTCGATCATCCTCACAAGCGAGGTCGCGGTCTGTTCAACGAGACTGACGTCTAATTCGATTGCGCCTTCAACGACAACGTCTCCGGGTCGAAGGATTCTAGTCTCTAGGATTCGGTACTCTGTGGAACCTTCAAGAGAACGCTTCAACTGGGCTATATCATCGTCGGTGTAATTCAGCTGATTGCGAAGGTATCGCTTGTACATTTCGAAGTAATTGGCAACGTTGAATCTGCCTTCGGCACTGACATAAACGTTCATCACATAACTGAACTGCACGCTCTTCCAAGGAAATCGGTTCTCGTACCACATCGAGTAGTATCTGGGGTTGTCGCCTCTGGCCCATCCATAATTGCTGTCGGTTTTCAACTCGTTAGGTAACCTTTCCAAAGTGCGTGCTTCGACATTACGCATAAACTGAGTGATTTCGTCGTTTCGGTTACGCGTACGCCGGTTCACCCGCAAACCGGCGCTGCGGGATGATTCATCGTCGTCGCTTACACTGATTTGCACGGTGTACCGTTCGGTTCCAGGGACCGGGATGATTGTGTTGCTCTGCACGTACAGAGTGTCACCGTCTTGGTGCGGTATCAATTGAATACAAGTGATGAGATTTTCATCTAGTGCTTTTTCGTTCAACCAAAGGACAGCCGAAGTCACTTCCCGCGCAAATCTATGGCTGGCGAGAATGATGCGCTGGTCAACGTTCAGATTTTCGAGAGTGTCCGAACTTGTGTGTTCGATCAGTCGTTCCTCGGCATCGGATGCGGATATTTCTTCGTGCGCCTCGAGTAGTCCTATTACTTGTTGTGGCGTTGTATGTCGCAAGTAGCTTGCGTACTTGATGGCTTGCCAGTGAGCGTCAACGCCGCTGTAATCACGCTTCAACTCTATGATTACGAGCTTGCCGTCTGGATCGACTGCGAGCAAGTCCAAGCGATCGTTTGTCTCGTCGAAGTCGCTGAACTCTTTGGCGATGATCAGCAAGTCTTCGCCAAGTATGCCGGGGTTGTCGGCGATCCATTCCTGGATGTCCGTACGTTCTTGCAACCCGAGACTGGAGAAATCTACCTGGGTAACCTTCTTCGATTCCTTACTTACGGGATCGACTCGGAAAAGTTGTGGTTCGGTACTCATTTCGATTGTCCTGTGAGTATCACGTATTATCCGATTAGGATCGTCCAGCGGTTCTATGTTTTACCACCATTTTGGATTCCCACCTGCGCGGGAATGACGATAGCTTTCACGCGCTGAGCAGCGCCATAACGCGCTGTTTGAAGTTGCGGATGGTTTCGAGGATGGCGGCGATCTCTTCGACGAACTCGTGCTCATCCATGCCTTTATCGGCTTCGACGACAATCTGGGTGTTGCCGACGCGCGCTTGGGGGCCGAGTAGGCGTTGCAGTTGGGTTTTTGCACCGCCTACGGGCGAGTTCATGATGATGCGTGCGCGTTCCCCGTTTGCTCGGACGGATGCGCAATCCGCTTGTTCGGCGAGCAATCGAATGCGTGCGGTTTCGAGCAGGCCCTCCACGCTGTCTGGGATCGGGCCATATCGGTCGCGGAGTTCGTCGCGGAGTTCAGCGATCTCCTGCTCGCTGCTGGCCCAAGAGAGCCGTTGGTGGAAGGATAGCCTTTGAGCGAGGTCCTCAACGTACTCGGTTGGAACGTTGTCGTCGATACCAAGCCTGATGTCGGCGCGGATCATACTCGGAGGTTGCCATTCGTCGTCGGAGCGGTCATTCAGCTTTGGCGTATGACCGTTGGTTGCACCATTTGTGTATTCGCCAGGACGCGGCTGGACGCTGTTTGAACTGGCGAGTCCGGTTTCAATGCTGGAGATTCCGCCGTCGGGCGACTGTTCAATGCGCTTTTTCAGTTCTTCCACGGATTGGGAGAGAAGCTGTGTGTAGAGGTGGAGGCCGATTGCTGCGACGTGTCCGCTCTGTTCGGATCCGATGACGTTGCCCATGCCACGGATTTCGAGGTCCCGCATGGCTATCTTGAAGCCGGATCCAAGTTCAGTAGCCGCGAGAATAGTGTTCAGTCGAGCATCGGCTTCTTCCGTCAATGATTTGTTGGGCTGAACTAGCAGGTAGGCGAAGCCTTGCTTAGCGCCGCGTCCGACCCGACCTCGGATGTGGTGTAGTTGCGCTAATCCAAAGCGGTCGGCATCGTCAACGATCAGCGTGTTGACGTTCGGCATGTCTATACCGGCTTCGATGATGGTAGTGCAGACTAGGACGTCGTACTCGCCGCGTTCGAATTCTGTAATGACCGTTTCGAGCTGTCCTTCGGGCATCTGTCCGTGGCCGATTGTGAACGATGCTTCGGGTACGAGGTTACGGAGGCGGCGGGAGACGCGTTCAATTCCCTTGACGCGGTTGTGGAGGAAGAAGACCTGTCCACCTCGATCGAGTTCGCGCAGGATCGCTTCTCGTATAAGGTCGTCGCTCGATTCGGAGACGAAGGTGCGGACGGGCAAGCGCTCTTCCGGTGCGGTCTCCATGTTGCTCATGTCTCGGATGCCAGCGATAGACATGTAAAGCGTGCGTGGAATGGGAGTAGCGGACAGGGTCAACACGTCGACGGCGGCGCGTAGCTTCTTCATGTGCTCCTTGTGTTTGACACCGAATTTTTGTTCTTCGTCGATAACGACCAGTCCAAGGTCTTTAAAGACGATGTCGCGTTGAATCAACCGGTGTGTGCCGATGATGATGTCGATCCTGCCTGCCGCCAATCGTTCGAGGATGTCCTTCTGATCGTCGCGAGATCGGAAGCGTGAGATGACATCGACCGCGACGGGAAACGGTGCTAGGCGTTCCCTGAAGGTGTCGTAGTGCTGTTGCGCCAGTAGGGTTGTCGGCACAAGCACGGCGGCTTGACGACCGTTTTGGACAGCCTTGAAGGCGCTGCGGAGTGCGATCTCCGTCTTTCCGAAACCGACATCGCCGCAGATGATGCGGTCCATCGATTTGTCGGCTTCCATATCCGTTTTGACATCTTGCAGTGCAGTTTGCTGGTCAGGCGTTTCTTCGAAGGGGAAGCTTGCTTCGAGTACGTGTTGCCACGGGGTGTCGGTCTCGGCTCGGATACCTTTCGCCAGCATTCGGGCGGCGTAGATGCTGAGGAGTTCGTTGGCCACGATTTCAGTGGCGCGTTTGGCGCGTCGGCGTGCGGAACGCCATTCCTGAGTGCCCAATTTGGATAGTTTGGGTGCGGTTTCGCCGCCACCTTGGTAGATCTGGATTCGGTCGATGTGCTCAGTGGGCACGTATACTCTGTCGTCTCTTGCGTATTGGAGAACCAGATGTTCGCGGCCGTCTGGTTCCTTAGTTTCAGTGCCCAGGAATTTAGCGATGCCGTGGTCGACATGGACCACGTAAACGCCGGGTTGGAGTTGTTCGAGTTGGGGTCCGCGCCGCACAGCGCGTCGATGCGATCGACGGCGTTGACGCCGGATACCAAAGATTTCTGCATCGGTCAGGATGCGAATGTTCTCTTCGTCGCCTAACTCGAGATCGAAGCCAGACGTTGCGTAGCCTTCGGCGATGACTACGGAGGCATCTTCGTTAGCAGAGGCGATGTATCGCCTTTCGTAGCGGGAATCGATGCCCGCTTCCTGGGCGAGTTCGTAAAGGCGGACGGCGTGGCTGGTTATGGCGACGATTTGGGTTGAATCGTCCTCGATTGCGCGTCGCAGCGCGAGAGTGGGATCGTCAAGGACAGCGCTGACGGGTTCTTCTTCGAAGTCGAGCGCACTCGGCTCTATTCTGTTCGTGGTTAGTTGTCGATTGATCGGTAAGGGTAGTTTATTGCCTAGATCGCGTGTGTCGATCCCGAACGGATCGATCTCTAGCCGTAGGCCGATGGTTTCGATGCATTGTGCAACCTCCGGCCAGAGCATGTGTTGGGTAGGGAAGTTGATGGGGACTTCCCCGCGGCGTTCTTTTACGCGTCGTACCTCCGCCAGACGTCGGTCGATACTAGATGCGGATTCCGAGATTATTCGGGGGCGCACGGCGATGATGATCGTTTCTGGCGGTAAGTAGTCGAACAGAGAACCGCGGTTGAAAAATCCGGCGTAGAAGGCGAGTTCGCTGTCGATAACGCCTTCTGCCACGAGGTTCAGTTCATCTGTCAAGCGTCGCGATGACAGTCGTGTGAAATCGATATTGTCAGTGTTGAGCGCGGCTATCGATTCGCGGATCGCTTGCGGATCGACGAACACTGGCAACTCCTCGCGTGCTGGGACAATGTGCAGAGCGTCGACATCCGCGAACGAGCGTTGAGTCTCGACGTTGAACAGCCTCATGCTGTCGATTTCGTCGTCGAACAGTTCGATGCGAACTGGATGGACAGTACCTAAGGGGAAGATGTCAATGATACCGCCACGTCGTGATATCGTGCCGGGTTGCTCGACGGTGGGTTGCACTTCGTATCCGGCACCAGTGAGATGCCGCATCGTATCGGCTAAATCGATGCGGTTGCCGACACGCAATTTTCGGATGATGCTGTCAAAGGCGTGTTTTTCGACGGTCTTTTCCGCGATGGCATGAACGGACGCAACGACCAACGGCGGCTCAGGCTCTCCGGGAGAGTATCGGCGGAGCGCATCGAGTGTCATCAGACGGCGTTGCGCGGTGCCGCGGTCTGGCTCGTAGCGTTCAAGAGGGATACTGCCAGTTTCGATGAAGTGGTGGATCGGCGAGCCGTCCTCGTCAATGTCAGGGGTGCCGGTCCAGGTGGGCAATTGATCGACGATTCGTTGCGCAGAGTCAGGATTCGGGGTAATAACAAGCGTCGGAAGTTTGAGATTACGCCAAACGGCGGCGATCAGGAAAGGATTTGCCGGCTCTGGGCAAATGGTCGACACATTGGTGCGAGGTTGAGAGAGGGTGTTACGTATCGAGCCGAACTCTGTAGTACCGGCTAGACGGTCTGCAAGGGTCGTTAGGAATGGTTGCGGTGTTGACGACATGCCATTACGCGCGCTAATAGCCCGCAAAACGTTGCGGGCGTGCGTCGAGACTCGATTCTATCGTTTTAGTCGTGAGGTATAGAAGGCGACGCAAAGCAAATTCACGGAAAGTCGACAACTTTATAATCTCACCTATGACGCGTCTTTCTGCTTCGACAAACCCGGATAAGCGCGCGGTTAGGCGTGCTGTGTTCAAGTTGGGCACGAATATCGTTACCCGGGATGCAGGGAAGCTAGACATCGAGACAATCAGCGATCTTGTGAGGCAGATTGCGGGGGTGCATCGTTCGGGGTTGGAAGTGGTGATCGTATCTTCGGGCGCGGTGGGAGCTGGCATGGACACTCTGATCAACAGAAGTCCGAAGAGTCGTGCGAGGCTGCGACGACGTAACGTGACGGCCCGTCAGGCAGCGGCGGCGATCGGGCAGGTAGACGTGATCGCGTTGTACAAAGGCGAGTTTGGACGGTATGGGATCGATGTGGCGCAGACATTGCTTTCAAGGAGCGTATTGAATCAACGCGACGGATACCTGAACGTGCGCGG
>JAAXHR010000146.1 GCA_012270805.1 Dehalococcoidia bacterium | reverse complement strand
GATGCCGAGCACTCCGATGATCAATACGGGGAGGGAACATAGTGCCCATACCAGCGTGATGAGGATGAATGTGGGATTTTCAAAAGTCACGACAGCATCCCGTTATTTGAGAACCACGTTAGCGTGTCCTCAACCGTCTCTTCGGCATCGGCAAACGCGGCTGTGACGGACTGCGGGTTTTAGTATTTCGGCTTCGCGCATTGCGAATTGTCGTCTAGATCGGATGGCAGGACGCGATCGAGACATGAACGAATTATCCCGATGGCTTGGTATCTGCGCGTGTAATGAGCGCGGCAAATGTGAACTTCAAGAGATCCGCGAGTGCCTGGAACTGTGACTGTGGTTGCATGTTTCAATATGAATCTAAGAGTCGGCTAGGAACGGAGAACCTGCCAAGGTGCCAAATGGCTCGCTCGACTGCGAAGATGGTACCTTGAATTTGGCGAAGCGATGAGAACTGCACCTACGATCGTATCGATAGACTTTCTAGTTGAGCGATACGATGCCATCGCTTTCGATTCTTACGGTGTGTTGGTTGACGGCATTGATCCGTTGCCGGGTGCGATTGAGTTTATGGGGCGTTTGACCGCCGCGGGCAAGCCGTGGGTGCTGGCAACGAACGATGCTTCGCGATTGACGGCGGGCCGGCTCGCAGTGATGCAAGGGCAGGGCTTCGGGATCGAAGAAGATCAGGTCATTTCCGCCGGGTCGTTGCTGAGGCGATTCTTCGAGGAGCGGGCCATCACCGGTACGCGGTGCATCGCTACCGGGCATGGGGATGCTGTTGAGTTCGTGCGTCTTGGGGGATGTACACCGGTGGCGTTGAAAGTCGACGACGATGTTTCGACGTCGCTGGCGATCGCTGGAATCACCGGATACGACTGGTTCGAGGCGACGAGTGACATGCTCTCGCTGATTATTCGGAGGATGGACGCTGGCAATCCGCTTCATCTTGTAGTTCCAAATCCAGATGTTTTGTATCCCGACGGTGTCGACCGCTTTGCGATTGGACCGGGCGGATTGGCTGAGATGATTGAGACCGCGGTTTCTCGGCGTTTCGGAGATGATGACGCCGTGAAGTTCGCGAAGTTGGGGAAGCCGTACGCGCCGATGTTCGACGCCATCAAAGAGCGGTTGAATGGTTACGAGAAGATCGCGTTCGTCGGCGACCAACTGCATACCGACATCGCCGGAGCGAATCGATCAGGGCTCGACTCGGTACTGATCGGCACTGGCATCACGCGCTGGAACGACGCGAGCGATCTCGAAGATGTGCCGCCATCGATGATGCCGACTCTTTTGCTGCCGTCGATGGAATGAGCCAACTGGGAATATCTAACGGATGATCTAAACCCTCTTTATTTCCCGCTTGGGCATCAAGGGGAGGGTTTGGAGAGGTGGATGTTCGTATAATCCACTAAACCTGTATACGTTTAGATTCGGGTCGTCGGGAGAAGAATCAGCCCGCCCAAACCGGATCGTTGGATGAAGTAACAGCTTGGGAGCGAAGATCGTGGCAAATCTATCTGGCGGCGAAGCGCTAGCGAAATCATTGGTTAGAGAGGGAGTGGAGGTTATTTTCGGGCTGCCGGGCGTGCAGATGTATGGGCTTGTGACCGGCATACGTGACGAACCGGGTCTACGGATGATAACGACGAGGCACGAGTTCGCGACGACTCACATGGCTGACGGTTATGCTCGTGCGACCGGAAAACCCGGTGTCGCGATGGTCGTCCCGGGCGTGGGACTCTACAACGCCGGTTCAGGCTTGGCGACGGCGTACGCACGATCGTCGCCTGTGTTGTTGCTGGCTGGGGAAGTGCCGAGGGGCCAGATTGGCAAAGGTTTGGACGGGTTGCATGAGATCGTAGATCAAGTCAATCTGGTGAAGCCAGTGACGAAGTTTCGAAAGTCGATCATGCGTCCTCATGAGGCGCCCGGAGCAGTCAACGAGGCGTTCAAGCAGATGCGTTCGGGACGTCCGCGTCCGACATATATCGACATGCCTCCAGAGGGGATGGTAGAGCGGGAAGGCGTTGAACTGCTAGAGAGTCAGCCCGGTGAACGGGTGACTGCTGAAGATTCCCTGATCGAGCAAGCGGCTAGTGACATCCTAAACGCCAAATCGGCGGTTATCTTCGCGGGTGGCGGTGTTGCGCGCTCTGACGCTTTCGACGAGTTGTTGCAGCTGGCGGAGATGACTGGGTTGCCGGTGGTTAACTCGGCTGGTGGGAAGGGCGTGATCCCATATTCGCATCCGAACAGCATCGGATCATGGGTCGGTGCAGAGGGACTGGTCAAGGACATGATCGACAACGCCGAGGTGATACTCGCCATCGGCACGCGCTTCACGCCGAGGAATCCGGCTGGCGGCGGATCGAAGGTGATTCACATCGACCCTGATGAGACGATTCTGGGCAGGCCACACCCGAACAAGATGAAGCTTAAGGGCGATGCCAAGGCGACGCTGCTGAAGTTGAACGCTGCGCTTGATGATCTGGGTTGCGATCCGGGATCGATGGCTGCCCGTCATGCCTTCGACAAGGCGGCATTGGAGGCTCATCGTGAAAAAGACCGCAGCGAAGATGCAGCGTACCCGTGGCTGGTCGCGATACGAGACGCGTATCCGGACGAGGCGACCGGTATTTGGGGAATGACGCAGCTGGGATACTATTCGCGGCAGCATTTCGAGGTCGACCGTCCGTGGTCGTACATCGATTCGGGTTACATGGGAACGTTGGGCTATGCGTATCCGACGGCACTGGGCGCCAAAGTGGGCGTTCCGGACCGACCGGTGATCTGCATCGTGGGCGATGGCGGTTTCATGTACGCGTCTGGCGAGCTTTCGACGGCGGTGAAGTACGGCATCAATGTCGTTGCGGTGGTTTTCAACGACGGAGCTTACGGCAACGTTGCGCGCGATTTGGACCAGGACTTCGGCGGTTCGTATGAAGCGGACTTTGCGAATCCTGACTTTGTGGCGATGGCGGAAGCGTATGGCGGTGCTGGTTTCTTGGCCACGAGCCCGGAGGAGTTGACGACTGCGATACGCTCCGCTTTAGAGGTTGATGCTCCGAGCATCGTGGAGGTGCAGCTGGGCCGATTGCCGCGTCCAAAGGCGTGGTCGGCACGTGCGCCGTGGACGAAGCCCCAAGAGGGTCTGCTGGAGTAGCGTCACTTATTTGCACAGCCTTTCCCGTTCGCACAACCACTGTCATACATTCCTTCCTTTTTGAACCAGGATGGGTATGATGGGGAATGACTTTAATGATGGGTGTTGTTTGGTGGTGCGATTCGGGTATCCCCTGCGCGACCTCCTCTGAATCTCCCCCTGTCAGGGGGAGGGGAAGAAATCGCGTTCTTCTCGCTTCGCTAGCGTCTCTTTCGCGGAGGGCAGGGTCTCCTGTCCCCTTACCCCTTTACCCTAGCCCTCTACCGCGTGGGGGAGAGAGATTGTGGCTTTGTTACTAAGTTGCTAGAATTGGCGCAGTCTTGAATGAGTGAGAGGACAGCGTGATGAAGATCGTTGATGTTAGACCGATGGTGGTGGAGAATGATCCGCCTTATATCGGGGGGCAGCATTTGCTATTTGTGGAGGTGGTTACGGATGAGGGTATCGTGGGGCTGGGTGAGCGGGTTACGGGTAGTGGATATTCGGGGAATGTGATTGATTTGCAGTCGATGATTTCGTTGCTGGAGGAATATGGTCGGTATGTGCTGATCGGTGAGAATCCGTTCAACATCGAGTTGCTGTGGGCGAAGATGTACGGGAATCGGCACGATTTCCGGCATCCGAGTCTGCACTCGACGCCGGCGATCAGCGCGTTGGAGATGGCGTTGTGGGACATCGTGGGAAAGGCGACCGGTCAGCCGGTTTACAACCTCCTAGGAGGCAAGTTCCATGAGAAGCTGCGGGCGTATGCCTACATGCCGCAGCCGGAGGGCGGGTTCATGGCGAATCCGGAGACGGCGGGACCGATCGCGGAGAAGTTGTTGGAAGAGGGAAACACGGCTTGCAAGATCGATCCGTTTACGCCGTTGTTCCCGGGCCCGCGAGATGTTGGATTACCGGAGATAACGCAGGCGGCGAAGATCTGGAAGGCGATACGGGATGCAGTCGGGAACGAGTTGGAAGTAGGCATCGGGACGCATGGTCAGTTGACGACCTACAGCGCGATTAGGGTGGCGGATTTTTTGGAGGAGTATCACCCGTTCTGGTTCGAGGAACCGGTGCCGCCGGAGAACATCGAGGAGATGGCGCGGGTCGCGGCGCACACGTCGATACCGATCGCTACGGGCGAACGGTTGGTGACGAAGTGGGAGTTCTCGAATCTGCTGGAGAAGCAGGCGGCGCAGATCATCCAGCTGGACTTGGGTCAGTGCGGCGGGATCATGGAGTCGAAGAAGATCGCGGCGTTGGCGGAGGCTCATTACGCGGTGATTGCGCCGCACATGTACTGCGGTCCGATAGCGGCGGCGGCGGCGATTCAGCTAGACACGTGCTCGCCGAATTTCATGATTGCGGAGGCGAACCAGGGTCCGTTGCACAAGATCATCTTCAAGGAGCCGCTGGTTTTCGAGAATGGTTACTACATCCCGCCGACGGGGCCGGGTTTGGGGGTGGAGTTGGATATGGACGTGGTGAAAGGTAGGTTGGTGGGTTAGGGCTTTTCGTTTTTGTCGGAAGAATTGCCGCTGGACACCGCTTTAGCCTCACGTTCAGCTTTGCGACCGGCTTCGAATCCTTTTTTGTAGGCTTCTCGACGTTTTCTGGCCGCCCGATCGCGGTACCATTCTCTGAGAACCACTAGAACCTCCAGTTCGATGATTGTTGTAACGGCGGCTACGAAAATCATGGGCGCAGCCCCGCTAGTTACGTTGACGATGATGTTTGCAATGTTATCGCGCTGTGCGTTCGTCAGTTCTGTCCATGACAATAGGTATACGAGTGGCGCGGCGTGGGCGACGAGCAGCAGATAGAACCAAGGGCCAAGGTCGACGGGTACGCTCCAGATTGAAATCCGGCGTTCGGAGGTGGGTGCGACGACATCTTGAGTCGGATGTACTGATGTATGTTTTTCGCACATGGGCACATGTTATGAAACAAATGTGATGTTACTCGAGTGAGGTTGTCACAGATTTAAGGATTGTGGCATGGCACCAGCTTCGGGTAGTGGCGGGATGAAGATTGAGTATTCGGAGATGGGTGCGGGTTTGCCGTCGATTTCGCCCCAGAGGACGATGGTGTATACGCCTTCGCTGTGTCGGTTGAAGAGGTCTGAGATGTCTGCGGAGATGGTGAAGTTGTCGCCGTGGGTTGTCCACTCATCGGCAGTTATCCAGGGGAACGTCAGCTGGCGTCTGACCTTTGCCTGACTCGAGTCAAGCGCTTGCTGCCAATTCTCCTGAGCTTCGTCGTGCGACTTTGGCGCTGGGGCATCTGGATCGATGTCGTAAGGATCTGGGCACGGCTTCGAAGTAGTGTCTATCGTGGCTTCGTCGGAGGTGTAAGAAGAACCGGCTTCCAAAGGTGGCCGGAGACCGGCGATGGGCAGGCCGTTGGTGTAGCAGTACGTCCGGGACAGTTGGCCTCGGGTCAA
>JAAXHR010000345.1:6393-7107 GCA_012270805.1 Dehalococcoidia bacterium | reverse complement strand
GCGATATTGCCGACTAGGAATGCGAATTCAGGGTGCTTGATGCGGAAGTGGACAGCGATGCCGAGTTCGTCGGCCATGTTGCAGTAGTCGACGAGTTGGTGCTCGGAAAAGGGGCTGTGCTGGCTGTCGCAAGTGATGAAGCTGTAGTCGTCTTTGCCGAGGATATCTTCGACTTGCGACTTGGGGGTGTCCATCGGCACCGAGACGCCAATCACGATGTCGCCGCGGCGGATACGTTCTTTCAGAGGGGTGTCGTTGCTCATTTAATTGTTCTCCTTGGGGTTGGTATACCCTGCGGTCGTTGCGTCCTAGTGTCTCCCTTCGCTGCGCGAAATGGACAGGGCGTTTCTCCAGTTACTTGGCCATTTCCATAAGGACGGTGACGCCCATGTCGAGATATTTGTTGCGCAAGTTGGGATCGTATGAGCGGTAGCACATGCGCGGTTTTTCCGATGCGAGTTGCGCCATGACGTGTTGGATGCAGTCGTCGTCGGTCTTTAGCGGATGATGCGGGTGCATCTCGCGGTCGAACTCAAGGTCTGCGGGACCCCAAGAAAACATGTCGACGCCGGGCAGTGAGAGTGCCGAGATGTTTTCGATCGCGTGGAGTGTCTCGATTTGGATCATGAGCATTCCGTGGGTGTTCCACCACTCGGCGTATCCTGTGCGGTCGTGCCCGAGTTCCGCGCCCCATCGGGGCCCACCGACAAAGCT
>JAAXHR010000345.1:0-6316 GCA_012270805.1 Dehalococcoidia bacterium | reverse complement strand
ACCTCGATGATTGCGGGCCCGAGGTCGGCGAGATTTCCGACTTGGAAGGCGAACCTTGTGTGCTTGATGCGGAAATGGACCGGGATGCCGACTTCATCAGCGAGGTAGCAGAACTCGACAAGCTTGTGCTCGGAGAACGGGCTGTGTTGACTGTCGGTGGTTACAAAGCCGTAATCGTCTTTGCCGAGGATGTCCTCTAGTTGCGATTTCGTTACGTCCATCCCCGTTCCAACGCCGATGACGATGTCTCCTCGCTGGATGCGTTCTTTTAGAGGGGTGTCGTTACCCATCAGTAGGTTCTCCTTTGCGTGTTGCGGGCGCCGATATAGACGCTGTGATGGAATAGTAACGCAGAAGTAGTGCTGTGGTGGAACGGATTCTGGGGTTGTGTGGTATGAACCGTGGATTACGCTGGTTGCGTAGATGGGCTATGATTCACTCCGCCTTCCTTACGCGGGCATACCCCGCTCGCTTCGCTCGCGCCCCTTTCGTTTCGAAAGGGGCATTCCTTCTCCAGCCCGTCCCGAATGGGGAGGGATACTTAGGGATATTAGGAGACAGGTCCCGTCGGGCCGGGCAATCCCCTGCGTTCGCTTCGCTGCGCGAAAGGGACGTTGATTTGGCGACGTAAGATTGTTGTTAGTGCTACGAGTTCAGGAGGGTATGGCGTTGTCGGAACTGCTGAAAGTTTTCGGGAGTGATGAGTTTGATGCCGGGTCAGTGGAGCAAGCGGTGAAGGATCGGTACACTCAGGTCGCAGAACGCGGTACCGCGGCGGCTTCGAGTTGTTGCGCTGAGTCCAGTTCAGTGTGTTGCGGAAGTGAAACTGCGGAGATGGCTACGGTAGCTGACGCCCTTTATGAGTCGGGTGATTTGGCGGTGTTGACGCCTGAGGCGATGGCGGCTTCGGCCGGGTGTGGCAATCCGATCGGGTTGTCGGAGGCAAAGCCTGGAGAGACAGTGTTGGACCTGGGTAGCGGCGGTGGGATCGACTGTTTCCTGGCGGCGCAGGAGGTCGGTGAGAGTGGTCAGGTGATCGGTATCGACATGACACACGCGATGATCAACTTGGCTCGCAGTAACGCGGAGAAGATGGGTGCTCACAACGTAGTGTTCAAGTTGGGCAAGATCGAGGCGATACCTCAGCTTGATACGAGCGTCGATCTGGTGATCTCGAACTGCGTGATCGCTTTGTCACCAGACAAGGATCGGGTGTTCGACGAGATTTATCGAGTGCTGAAGCCAGGCGGTCGTTTCGTGGTTTCGGACATGGTGGTGACCGAAGAACTGCCTGACGAGGTGCGTTCTTCAGCCGAGGAGTGGGTTTCTTGCGTGGGCGGCGCGGACTTGCTGAGCCGGTACCTTGGACGCATGGAGCGATCGGGATTTTCAGATGTTGAGATTATGTCAGACGTTCCGATGCGGCCTCGTTCGGACGGAACGGCGTGGGAGGAATCGGTTCGTAGCGTGACGGTGAGGGGTTGGAAGTTCAACTGAGGCCCGCCCGCATTAAGCGGATATTCGACGGAGACTGTGCTCCGATCGGAAGTGCCGGCGTTGATTCAGTTCTTTAATGCGCACGTGTCCAGCGGCTCGGTAGCCATGGATTCTGTACGGGCTGTTCGGGAGTCCGATCATCTTCATCGTGTTCACGTTTGCTAACGAGGTGATGTCGGCTCATCCGACACCGTTGTTCTGGCACACCGCTTACTTCGGTGTGGTGAGTGTGTAGTGGCTGGTGTCGTGGGACAAGGAATTTGGGCGCGGGTCGGGCTCAGACGGTAAGGCATCACTGGCTGGGCCTTGCTCCCGACGTACGCTGCGAAGCGGAATGAAACGAAAATCCCCTCTTCCGAGAGGATCGGAAGAGGGGAGTGATGAACGTAACGTTCTCGTCGTAATGTCTCTGAATCTCCTCCTGAACGGAGAGAGACGAGTAGCGGCGTTTTTCGTTTATTAGGACTAGCGCTGGTAGTTGCCGGTGGTGAACTTGGCGGCTTGCATGGCGATGTTGTGAGTGTGTTCTTTCTTGCGCTCTTCCATGCTCTCGTTCACCATATCGATGCCTTGCCGAACCTGCATCAGAGTATGTGAAAGCCGCTCTTCGAGCTTCATCAGCATACGTCGAGAGTACTCGTCAGTCTCGTTGGTCTGGCGGTGAGATCGTTCCTCGGCGTTTTCGACGATGGTGTTGGCCTCGCGTTTAGCCCGGATAAGCAGCTTCTCGGATTCCTCCTCGGCCTCTTGGATGATGCGCTTGGCTTCTTCTTTGGAGGCGTTGACGACGGAAGTCTGGTCGATAGTCTCCATCGCCTTTTTTCGGGCTTGGGCGAGGATGATATCGCGCTCTTCCTCAGCGCGCTGTCGGAGCTCTTCGGCTTCGCGCATCGCGTCGTTGCGTGCGGTCTGCATGAATTCCTCGGCATCGCTGAGCATCTGGTCGCGCTTGGTGACGATCTGATCTGAGAGCGAGGTTACTTTCGGCAGTTCGCGTTTGAGTTCGTCGATGAGTCCCAGAGTTTCGTCGGACCTGACGAGGCTGCGTCCAGTCGCGCGTACTCGGTTTTCCTCGACGGAGTTTGCGATTCGCGAGATCAACTCGTAAATAACTGGTTGAACGGACACGAATTCACTGCTTTCCGAGTTGTAGCTGACGCGGGTTTCTAATGCCATTTTGTTCTCCTTGTGCTTCGGTCCTAAGGGCACCGATTGCACTAGTGTTGGTTGCTTGTACTCGTTGGTTGCTCGCTATACGGGTTACGGTGTCAACTTCGATGCTGTCGGCACCACGACATTGGGAGGTACCAGACCAGAGATGTTTCCGCCGAGTGAGGCGATTTCCTTGACGCGGGATGAGCTTACGTATTGGTTCTCGATGGACGAGAAGAGGCAGACGGTCTCGATGTCATCGTCAAGGTGTCGGTTCATTAATGCCATCGCGCCTTCGTATTCGAAGTCACT
This sequence comes from Dehalococcoidia bacterium, assembly GCA_012270805.1. Lineage (GTDB taxonomy): Bacteria > Chloroflexota > Dehalococcoidia > Lucifugimonadales > Lucifugimonadaceae > Bin127. Next base: position 3,355 of record JAAXHR010000345.1, on the reverse strand, counting down.
TGTGATTCTAAGTCCTCTGACGATCGCCTTTGCGCCCGTTTCTCGGGCGAAATCGACGGTCAAGCCACGGAACGGGATGACTTTGACGTTGGGCGCGTCAGTGATGGCTTCTTGCAACATTCCTACACGTTCATTGATGTCGAACGTCACACGTTTGTGGTTACCGTCGTAGACGGCGACGATGAGACAATCGAATAACGCGGCGGCACGTCGGACCACATCGGTGTGGCCGTTGGTTACTGGGTCGAAAGTACCGGGGTACAAAGCTACGACTTCGCTCATCTTTGTGTTTCGTGGTCTTTGTCAGGGTTGTTTGAGTTTTTGGGGAAGGAGTAGATCGTGATGCTGGAATCGCCGTATCGTTTTCGGTTTATGGCGGTGGCTCCAGAAATATTGTTTGGCAGCTGGTTCCTAGTTGCGTGCTCTGCGATGATCCAAGCATCGGGTTCAAGGAGGTCGTGTCTACGGATTCCGGTGAATAGTTCTTCCCATGGATCCATGTCGTATGGCGGGTCTGCAAAAACGATGTTGTAGGAGTTGCCTGCGAGGCGAGATAGCGTCTTGATGGCATCGGCTTGGTAGGTTGAAGCCTTGTCGGACACGTTCCTGGCAACGGTCTCTTGTCGTATTTTTGCGGCTCTTGTACGGTCGATTTCTACGAAGTCAACGTGTGTTGCGCCATGTTCGAGTAGGTCTAGACCGACAGCTCCGGTGCCGGCGAAGAGATCAAGCGCGGTTATGCCGTCCGCTCCGTCCGGTCCGAGCATCGAGATGATCGCGGAGCGCGTCCTCGAAGATGTCGGTCGCAGCTCGTGTCTGGCTCTACGTCTGTTCCTTTCAGAGTGTTTCAACCGATTTGCATCTCGCCGCGATGTAGCGGTTGCACAACCACTTGGTTCGTGGGAGTGTTGACTACGATTATGCGGAATCGGGTGATGTGCGTTTCAACGATGCACGATGCGATTTGTGACGTTTTCTCGCGACGGGTATGCCAATGGTGGAGGTCTGTAAGATTGATTCAGTTGGTGTGCGCTTGATTATGTGTATGGAAGGTCGGAATTGAGCCAGATGACAGACAGACCCGAAATCTCGACTGAGAGTGACGGGGCTTCGAGGTATTCGCGTCTGGAACTAGACCGTTTGCGAAAGGTTGATCAGCTGAGGCAACAAGGCATCGACCCGTTCCCGGCAAGGGTCGAGCGAACCCATTCCGTAGAAGAGGCGATTAAGCTCTTCAAGAAGTGCGAGGTGTTGCGTGATGGCGACGATGGACATGGCTCGGTTCGTACGGATCCGATCATCGTAGCGGGACGAGTTATGGCAAGACGCGGTATGGGCAAGATGTCGTTCCTCGACGTGCGAGACGGTAGTGGTCAGGTCCAAGTGCAGGCTCGGGCGGACGTGCTGGCCGAAGAGTTCGAGTTGCTATCGATGCTGGACATCGGTGACTTCGTGTCGGTGTCGGGTCCGGTGATGCGCACACGGCGGGGTCAGATCTCGGTGGAGGCTCACACATTCGGGATTATCTCAAAATCGATGCGGCCATTGCCAGAGAAGTGGCACGGACTGCAGGATGCGGAGACGCGGGTGCGTCAACGATACCTTGATCTGCTGTCGAACGAGCGGGCGATGCATAACGCGCGGGCGCGTTCCAAGGTCGCGTCGTCGGTGCGGCGTTTTATGGAGACGCGCGGGTTTATGGAGGTTGAGACGCCGATTTTAGTGTCGGTGCCTGCGGGTGGGTTTGCAGAGCCGTTCGAGACTTATCACAACGCGCTAGGGCGTGGGCTGTTTCTACGGATCGCTACGGAATTGTATCTAAAGCAGTTGATCGTGGGTGGAATGGATAAGGTATTCGAGATTGGCAAGATATTCCGCAACGAAGGCATAGACGCTGATCACAATCCTGAGTTCACAACGATGGAGAGTTACGAGGCGTATGCGGATTATAACGATGTGATGCGGATGACGGAGGAGTTGGTGGCGTTTGTGGCGAAGGCTGTGAACGGGTCAACTGTGGTTCCGGTGCCTGATCGAGAAGAGGGTGAGACGATAGATTTGGCTCCGCCTTGGCCGAGGTTGGATCTGCGGCAGGCGATTATCGATGCATCGGGGATCGATTTCCGAATGTGCCCCACTCGCGATGCTTTGGCGGCGGCGATGGATGAACGGGGGATGCATGTAGAGCCGAATTCGACGTGGCAGCAGTTGTTGGATAAGGTGATATCGGTGTCGGTTGAACCGAGGTTGGCTGCGCCAACGTTCTTGGTCGATTACCCGTTGGCGATGTCGCCGTTGGCGAAGAAGAAGCCGGGTTACGACGATGTCGTGGAGCGTTTCGAGGCGTTCGTGTTGGGTCGTGAATTGGCGAATGCGTTTACGGAGTTGAATGATCCGGTGGATCAGCGCGAGCGTTTCGAGCAGCAGGAGAGGCAGCGTGAAGAGTTCGACGATGTAGAAGCGGATCGGTTGGACGAGTCGTTTCTGCTGGCGGTTGAGCACGGGATGCCGCCTACTGGTGGGCTTGGCATTGGGATTGATCGGCTGGCGATGCTCGTGACTGGAGAAAGTTCGATACGTGAAGTGACATTGTTTCCACAGTTGAGATCTTAAGGACTCGAAGCGATGTTGGATCTACGCAGGATAGTCAACGATACCGATGCGGTGCGCGCCGGCCTTGCCAAGCGTGGCGAGGAAGATGCTCCCATCGAAGAAATATTGGCATTGGATGTTCGTCGTCGGGAACTGATCCAAGAGACGGATTCGGCCCGGCATTTCCGGAATGAGGTTTCTAGAGCCATAGGTGCGGAGAAGCGTCGTCCGACGGAGGACGAGATACAGCAGATGCGTGCGACGGGTGATCGGATATCCGCGCTTGGGGAAGAAGCTCGCGCGGTGGCAACTGAGTTGAGGGCTTTGATGCTGGGACTGCCGAACATACCGCTCCATGACGTGCCGGAAGGACTTGACGAAAACTCGAACTTAGTTGTCCGCGAGATGGGACCGCCACCCGCACGTGATTGGGACACGCCGCACTGGGATATCGGTGAGAGTTTGGGCATCATCGACATGGAGAGTGCGGCGAACATTTCGGGCAGCAGGTTTTACATGTTGAGAAGGCAGGGCGCGAGGTTGCATCGAGCGATCGTCGGATGGTTACTTGATACATTGGTCGATGAGTTCGGGTATGAAGAGACGAATCCGCCTTATCTGGTGCGTGAGGAGACGCTAGTCGGGTCTGGGAACTTGCCCAAATTTGCGGACGATCTGTATCGGGACGACGATGCCGGGTTATGGATGATACCGACGTCGGAGGTATCGCTGAACGCGATCTATCAGGGGAGCATCATCGATG
>JAAXHR010000171.1 GCA_012270805.1 Dehalococcoidia bacterium | reverse complement strand
GGACAGTTGGATAACACCGTAATTGTGTATACGAGCGATCACGGCGAAATGAATGGAGAGCATGGCATGTGGCGAAAATCTAACTTTTATGAAGCCTCCGCTCGCGTACCGCTCCAAATTGTTTGGCCCGGACATCTTCCTGCGGACCGTCGGGTCGATAAGGTTGTATCGTTGGTAGACCTTATCGCCACCGTCGTTGAGATCGCGGGTGCGACGCCCATCACTCCTCTAGATGGTGATAGCCTGCTGCCATTAATGCGGGGTGAGGCGGAAGGTTGGAAGGATGAAGCCTTTTCCGAATATTTGGCGCACGGCGTGGCGCGTCCGGTCGGGATGCTTCGGCGGGGTAAATACAAGCTCATCTACAGTTTGGGTGATGAACCGCAACTCTACGATGTTCAGGCTGATCCAAATGAATTTCATGATCTTGCTGGAGATACGGCATACCGATCAATCGTCGAAGACCTTCAGGCGCAACTGCTATCTCACTGGGATCCGGTTGACTTAGAACAACGCGTACGACGCAGCCAGAAAGAGCGTCAGCTTATTAACGCTGCTACCGAGGGGGCGTGGCGTAGATTTTAGCACCTCTAGAGGGAGGCGGGATCATCAAGTCCCAGAAGTTCCAGCGTATCACGATGTAAGATTTGATCGGGCAAATCCTCCGGCAGCGGCGGCAGCCGCATCTCTTGGGAGAGTTTAACGACATCGTGTAGCCCTTTGACGGATTCATCGAAAGTCGTTATGGGATAATCGGTGCCGAAAAGCAGTTTGTCAGCGACACCGTACTCGACCGCCAATCGCAACGAATTGTAGTATTGCCAAGGACGGTAGAACAGGGCTGAGATGTCAGCGAAGACGTTGGGTTGCTTTCGGATAAGGACAATGGCTTCGGCTTCCCAAGGATGTCCCATGTGAGCGATGATCATCTTCAAATCGGGGAAGCGCAGTGCGATATCTTCGAGCAGAACCGGATTGGCATACTTCAGTGGTGCCTTCCGAGGATAGGTTGTGCCTTGATGGAGCATGATTGGCAGTCCAAGTTCTTCCGCTCGCGCGAAGATTTTTAGGGCGCGCGGGTCTAGCGGATCCCAGCCACCATAGATTGGACTCATCTTCAGTCCACGAAGACCCAACTCTTGGACGGCACGGTCTACCTCCGCAAGTGCGTTGTCTTCAGTCGGGCAGGTTGCCGCGAAGCCGATCAGTTTCTTCGGATCCGTGCGAATATATTCAGCAACAGTATCGTTGGCCGTAAGGAATCCGGTGAGTGGCGCACGCAACCCAAATACAATTGCACGGTCTACTTTCGCCACAGCCGCAGCGTGCATCTCCGGTGTGATGTCTAAGGCGACCTCTTGCCGACGCATGATGTAAGTTTCACGAGCGACTTCCTCGGTAAG
>JAAXHR010000303.1 GCA_012270805.1 Dehalococcoidia bacterium | reverse complement strand
CGCAGGTTACCCGTAGTTGCAGCCTATGCCCTTGTAACCGATCTCGACGTCGCCCTCAGCCGTTACTAAGACTGGGGTAATCCGATCACCGCCAGAAAGACGCTCAACCTCGCTCCAAAGGTCAGGCTGTTTCGAGACATCGATCTCCTCGTAATCGATACCCTTCTGCTGCAGATCGGACTTCAGCATGTCGCAATATCCACAGGTCGGGTGGGTGTAGACAACGGCAAGATCCCGCTTTGGTTCTTTAGCTGGCATGGTCCGGATTATAAACGGCTTCAACCGCTTCATCTTGTTGAGACGCTACCCACTTCGTCTCAGCCTCAGCGCATTCAATGAGACCGATAACGAAGAGAACGCCATAGCTGCAGCGGCGGCTACCGGGCTGAGAAACCCGTTCTCGCTGATTACAAATCGCAGGTAATCCGGCGGAGGAGAATCTGCAAACACTGGATGCAATGCCCCCGCCGCGATTGGAATGAGCAATATGTTGTACGCGAACGCCCAAAACAGATTCTGACGAATCACCTTGACCGTAGCCCGGCTGATCGAAATCAAGCGCGGCATCGCCGCCGGTTCGTTGTTTACGAGCGTGACGTCCGCGGCCTCGATGGCGATATCCGAACCGCTCGCCATCGCGACACCAACATCCGCCGTGGCGAGCGCCGGGCCGTCGTTGATGCCATCACCGATCATCGCCACTCTTCGACCCTCTTCAGCCAGTTCTGTCAACCGCGTCGCCTTTTCTGACGGCAACACCTGGGCTGCCACATTCTGAATCCCAACGCCTTTGGCGACAGCGTCAGCAGATTCGAGCCGATCACCAGTGATCAAGTGGGTTTCGATATCCATGTCTCGAAGCGTCGTCACTGCCGCCTTGGCATCGTCGCGGATAGTGTCTTGCAACCCGATCGCGGCCACCAACTGACCGTTTATCGACACCGTAACTGGTGTCTGCGCACTGGCTTCGATCTGTTTGACTGCCTCGAAAACCCTGTCATTGTCCTCCAACAACACTGCCGATGGATTCATGACGGCCACAACCGCACCGTTAACCCACGCGTAAACACCTTGTCCCGTTATCGATTGAAACTCCTTGGCATCCGGGATTCCAAGACCACGTTCCCGCGCGTCGGTGACGATCGCATTGGCAACTGGATGCTCGGAGAAGACCTCTACAGCTGCCACCGATCTGATAACCTCGTCTTCCGTCAATCCGGAACTGCTGTCAACGCGAAGCGAAACCACGCTAGGTTTACCAGCCGTCATCGTCCCTGTCTTATCGAACGCTACGGTATCAACATTCGCTGTCCGCTCAAGCACTGTGGCATCCCTTATCAAGATGCCTTGTTCCGCCGCGCGACCGACACCAGCGACAACCGCGGTCGGTGTCGCCAACCCCAAAGCGCATGGACACGCGATAACAAACACCGTTACCGATATCAGCAACGCGTTCGGCACTGAGGGATCAGGAGCCATTACAAGCCAAAACACAAACGATGCCAAACCAGCAACGAGAACCGCAGGCACAAATCTCGCTGTAACCCGGTCTACAAAGCGTTCTATCGGTGCCCTCGTCGATTGCGCCCGTTCGACCTGCTGGATTATCTGCGAAAGTAACGTCGCTTCACCAGTAGTCGTAACCCTGGCTTTGCATGCCGACGCGACGTTCAACGTTCCCGCAAAAACCGTGTCGCCACGCTTCTTCAACGCCAGCATGCTCTCGCCGGTCAGCATCGACTCGTCGATTTCGGCAACGGCGTCAACCAGTCTGGCATCCGTAGGAACGCGTTCGCCCGGCCGAATCACTACGGTTTCACCGATCTCAATATCGTCGATCGCCACCTCTACCACTCCATCCGTTCGTTCCACGAGCGCGGTGCGCGGCTGCAACTCGATCAGCATCCGAACCGCTTCGGATGCTCGCAGCCTCGTCCTTCCCTCCAGCCAGCGTCCCAGCGAGACCAGCCCGATGATCGCGGCGGGCACCTCGAAATACGTCCCGGTGTGATGTTCCGGCGCGACGAAACTCGCGGCGTCCGACCACAACGTCGCATCGCCAAGTATCAGCTGCGATACCGTTACCAATGCGCTGTAAGCGAATGCAACCGATGTCCCAACGACCACCAGCGTGTTCATATTTGACGTCTTGCGCTTGGCAGCAGCCCATGCAGAGCGGTAGAACGGAGCAGCGATTCGCACCTGGATCGGCGTAGCGATTATCAAGAAAAAGAGATTCAACGCGTATGTGGGTACATCCGGAGCAAACGCCGAGCGCGCCATCGTGACAGCCATCATCAACGCCATGGCGGTTATGCTGACGATTGCATTGTTGCGAAACGCCGACAGCTCCGATCTTTGAGCTTCGAACCGCGACGCGTGAGAACGATCCGGTGCACTATCCTCCACATCCGAGACGGATGTCAAATCTACGCCGTAACCAGCATCACCCACCGCGGCTGAGATGGCTTCGAAAATCTCGCCCCCACGTTCAAACTCAACAGCGTCGGTGCCTTCGAAGTTGACATTGGCAGAATTGGTGGCTAGCGACACTTCTGCGGATTCGACACCAGGGACTGATGAGATCGCGTCGGTAACGTGTGAAACACACGCGGCGCATGTCATTCCGCGGATGTAAATGGTCTTGGAAACCATCGCACGCGCCCCCTAACCGTTTTGATCGAAGGACTGAATCCAAAAGTCCCGATAGTTTAAGGTTAATCTGCCAGCTCTCAATCCAACGGATAATTCATGGAACCAAATCAATCGTCGTCAGGGCTCCCTCGCCGTCAAGTTGTCATCACGATGGCCTGCGCGATGACCGGTTTGTTCCTAGCCGCTCTCGATCAGACGGTCGTTGGCACCGCGATGCCACGAATCATCGCCGACCTCGGCGGTTTCGATCGCTACACCTGGGTCACCACGGCCTACATCGTCGCCTCAACGATTACGGTGCCAGTTGTGGGACGGCTGTCAGACATATTCGGCAGGAAATTCTTCTATCTGCTCGGATTGATCCTTTTTTTGATCGGTTCTTTCGCATCCGGCACTTCAACTTCGATGGATCAGCTGATCGCGTTTCGTGCCTTTCAGGGCATGGGCGGCGGAGTTCTTCTTTCGCTGGCGTTCGTGATCGTTGGCGATCTCTTCGCACCGGCGGAACGAGGAAAAATCCAAGGAGTCGTAGCCGCAGTGTTCGGATTGTCCTCTGTAATTGGACCGACTCTCGGCGGTTTCCTCACCGACACTCTGTCGTGGAATTGGATCTTCTACATCAACCTCCCTATCGGCATTGCGCTAGTGCTATTGATGTTGCGCTTCTTTCCGCGCCTGGAACCCGACGCGATGGATCGCTCGATTGACGTTGTCGGCATCCTGACACTTGTCTTGACGGTCGTGCCATTGTTGCTCGGATTGTCGCTGGCAGGTGTCGAATACGCCTGGTCATCACCGATAATCATCGGATTATTCGCGACATCTGCCGTATTCCTCGTCGCGTTCATCTTCACCGAACTGCGTACCAAAAATCCCATCATGCCGCTTGAGATCTACAAGAATGGTGTAATCAGCGTTGCCCTGCTGGCGGTTTTCATCACCGGGTTCGGCATGTTCTCGGCCATCATCTTCATCCCGCTATTCTTCCAAGCCGCGTTGGGCGCATCGGCGACCAGCAGCGGCAGTTTCCTCACTCCCATGATGCTCGGCATCGTGATCGGGGCAGCTATATCGGGGCAGATCGTATCCCGCATTGGTGGATATCGAATACCGGCTACTTTCGGGATCGTGCTCATGACGACCGCCGCTTTTCTCCTGTCAACCATGTCCGCCTCAACGTCCTACGGGGTTGCAATCAGTTTCATCGTTGCACTGGGATTTGGCCTTGGATTCACGTTCCCGTCCTTCACGATCGCGGTGCAAAACTCCGTTGAACATCGATTCCTTGGCGTCGCTACATCGGCCGCGCAGTTCGCCCGCTCCATCGGCGGTTCACTCGGATTGGCAGTGTTGGGAGCGTACATGACCAACACTTTCCAATCGCAGTTGAAGGACAAGCTACCGGCTCAAGTTCGAGACGCGTTGGGCGAAGAAAGGATCGTCGAGTTGTCGGAGAATCCCGCCGCTATGGTGAACCCTGACGCGCTGCACACGCTGACTTCGCAGTTGGGTTCGTCGGGTGTAGCTGCGGATTCTCTGCTGTCCGGGCTTAGAGATGCCCTTGCATCTTCGATATCGGGCGTGTTCCTGGTGACCTTCCTCATCCTGCTTACGTCAGTAGTTGTCGTGCTCTTCTTGAAAGATCAGCCGTTGCGCACGGAAATCGGCTCTAGACCGCCAACGACGAGCAATTGAATGCGCTTTCGTTTGGATATCGGCTTGCCCATCACCAGCACCGACCAATATTTGGGAAATCACCGTGTAAAACGCGAAAAACGGTCACAAAAGCTGGCTCGCGTCAGATATCATCAAGATAGTGCACGTATCTCGCGGCCACGCCCATTTAGGGCATTCCATAGCGCATCCGCAGCTGGGGAAAATTCCCGGCCGAGGTATGCGCGCTTCTGCGCGCATAGGACTGAGCCGTTTTTCGTCATCGGTGCCCAATCCAAAACTCCGCGACTAGAATACACCGTCGCTTCTTTGGATCCCACCTGCTCAAGGAGAACTGAATGGCAATCTCACCTGCATTGACCGCTGGCGGCAGAGGCCGCACGTATCGTACCTTTGGCGACACCAAGGTGCCGACGGACATGCCGGACCTTATCCAAGTCCAGAAAGATTCCTTCGAGTGGTTGCTCGGAGACGGCTTTCGACAGCTGTTCCAGGAAATCTCGCCAATCACCGACTACTCGTCCGACAATCCAAAGTACGAGATGAGTCTCACCGAGCACGAGATCCTCGAACCCGAGTTTACCGAAGAGGAGTGCCGCGAACGCGAGATCACATACAGCGTACCTTTGCACGTCACGATCGAGTTGAAGATCAACGAGACCGACGAGATCAAAGAGCAGACCATCTTTTTCGGCGACATGCCTAAGATGACCCAGAACGGCACCTTCATTATCAACGGTGCCGAACGCGTCGTGATCTCTCAGCTGGTTCGCTCTCCCGGCGCCTACTATTCATTGGACGACGATCCGGCGACCGGAAACCGGTTGTGCAGCGTCAAGCTCATCCCTTATCGAGGTGCTTGGGTAGAGCTCGAGACAAGTAACCGAGACATCTTGTTCGCCAAGGTGGATCGCAAGCGCAAGCTTCCGGTAACCACCTTGCTGCGCGCCATTGCCGCCGTCAATGATGGAACCGAAGAAGACGATGCCAACCCGCTGAAACTCGACTCCCTTGATGCCATGCTCGCCGTCTTTGGCGATCCTACAGACGGTGAGGAAGATTCTGATGTCAGGGATTTCATCCGCTCGACTTGGAATTCTGATGCTGACGCCAAAGACGAAGAAGACGCGCTCAAGGAGTTTCACAAGCGCATGCGACCCGGCGAACCCGCCACTGTAGAAGGAGCGCGTCGCCTAGTTCACCAGATGTTCTTCGATTCACGCCGCTATGACTTGGGCGATGTGGGACGTTACAAGCTCAATCGACGCATCGATGCCGACGTCGAACTCTCTCGACGAACCCTCACCAAACTCGATTTTGTCAACATCATCAAGCGCATGATCAAGGTCAACAACGGCGAAGCGGTGCCTGACGACATCGACCACTTGGGCAACCGACGCGTGCGCACCGTCGGCGAACTGATTCAGAACCAAATCCGAGTCGGACTGGTTCGCATGGAGCGCGTTGTCCGGGAGCGCATGACGACACACCCCGGAGAGACCACTCCTGCCGCGCTGATCAACATCCGACCCGTTGGTGCTGCAGTCAAAGAGTTTTTCGGCGGCTCTCAGCTGTCGCAGTTCATGGACCAGACCAACCCGCTGTCTGAACTTACCCACAAGCGACGTCTTTCCGCCCTCGGTCCCGGTGGTTTGACGCGTGACCGCGCCGGTTTCGACGTTCGTGACGTTCACCACTCGCACTACGGTCGTATCTGCCCCATCGAAACCCCTGAAGGTCCGAACATCGGCTTGCTAGGTTCGCTCGCGACCTATGCCAAGGTAAATGAATTCGGCTTTGTCGAAACCCCCTACCGCAAGGTCCGCACAACCATCTCGAACCGTTCAGACGACCTGATCGGGCGAACCCTGCTCCAAGAGGTCCGCGAAAAGAGCCGCAAGACTATCGTCGCCGAAGCTGAAACGGTAATCGACGAACAACTCGCGCGCCGATTGCGCCGGCTAGGCAAACAGCAACTCCAAGTCCGACCATACATCTCGTTGTACTCCGAAGATGTTGAGTACCTCTCCGCGGACCAAGAAGAAGAGGTGCTGATCGGAGAGCCGACCACACCAATCGATGCTTTAGGGCAACTTCGCGGCGTCGTTCGTTGCCGAACTGGCGGTGAGCAATACCTCAAGGCTCTCCCTGAAGAAGTTGATTACGTCGATGTTTCGCCGTCGCAAATCGTCAGCGTTTCAGCCGGACTGATACCTTTCCTCGAGCACGACGACGCGACCCGTGCCCTCATGGGATCCAATATGCAGCGGCAGGGCGTACCGTTGATACTGCCCGAAGCGCCCATCGTCGGCACTGGCATCGAGTATCGCGCCGCACTCGACAGCGGACAAGTGGTCCGCTCCGAGACCGACGGCATCGTGACTTCAGTCACCAGCGACAAAATCGTTGTCACAGACGAAGATGGCAATCATCACAAATACCCGTTGATCCGGTACGAGCGCTCGAACCAGAGCACGTGCATCAACCAGCACCCGATCGTAACCAAAGGCCAAGTGGTTGAGCAAGGTCAAGCTATTGCCGACAGTTCTTCCACGGACGGCGGTCGCTTGGCGTTAGGGCAGAACGTGCTCGTAGGCTTCATGAGCTGGGGCGGTGGTAACTACGAGGACGCCATCATCCTGAGCGAGGACCTGGTAAAAAGCGACCGTTTCACCTCGACGCACATCCAGAAACACCAGGTCGAAGCCCGCGAAACTCAGCTGGGGCCTGAAGAGATCACGCGTGACATCGCCAACGTCGGCGAAAGCAACTTGGCGGATCTTGACGAAGAGGGCATTGTCATACCCGGAACTTGGGTCGGCCCCGGCGACATCCTCGTCGGCAAAGTAACACCTAAAGGGGAGACCGAACTCACCGCGGAAGAGAAGCTCCTCCGCGCCATATTCGGCGAGAAAGCACGCGACACCAAAGACACCAGCCTCCGTGTGCCCCACGGCGAAAAAGGCAAGGTTATTAATGTGCGTGTCAACAAGAAGGAAGACGGCGACGAGTTGCCTCCCGGCGTCTCCATGATGGTTCGCGTCTGGGTCGCGCACACCCGCAAGATCATGCAGGGCGACAAGATGGCTGGGCGGCACGGCAATAAAGGCGTCGTCGCAATGATTTTGCCTCGTGAGGACATGCCGCATTTAGAAGACGGCACCGCGCTAGACATTGTCCTTAACCCGATCGGTGTGCCATCCCGGATGAACCTCGGACAACTGCTTGAAACCCATCTGGGCTGGGCGGCCAGAGAGCTTGATTTCTCTGCCATCACCCCGGTGTTCGACAGTGCTAGCGAGGTAGCCATCGAAGACGAGCTCGCTCGCGCATGGTTCGTCGCCGCCGCTCAGGCCCGAAACCATCGCGACCTTGACGACCGTGAGATCGACTACGAAAGGGTACGACAGTGGCTCGCAGCCCGGGGTTACAACTATGACGAATTGCGCAGCCACGCAATCGAACACGTCGGCAAAGCCAGCGAAGCATGCATGAGAATCTGGTTGAACGAAGTCGCCGGCCAAGACGTCGACGGTCTGGATCGCGACGGCCTCCTAGAGGTTGCTCGCCGACTCGACCGTGAAATCGGCAACGCCGCACCGATCCTCGGCAAGCAGACTTTGATCGACGGACGAACTGGTGAACGGTTCGACCAACCAGTTACAGTCGGCAGCATATACATGATGAAGCTCATCCACTTGGCTGAAGACAAGATGCACGCCCGTTCAACAGGGCCGTACTCGCTGATAACCCAGCAACCGCTGGGAGGAAAAGCACAATTCGGTGGACAACGCTTCGGCGAAATGGAGGTATGGGCCTTGGAGGCATACTCCGCACCACACACCCTCCAGGAGGTGCTCACCATCAAATCCGACGATGTCAAAGGAAGAGTCCTCGCTTACGAAGCAATCGTTAAAGGCCAATCAGTGATTTCTGCTGACGTCCCAGAATCGTTCAATGTCCTGATCCACGAACTTCAAGGTTTGGGTCTGGACATCTCGATGATCGGAGATGCCTCATCCGACGAGGAAGAAACTGACCCCGAGCAGGTCGCGATCGCTAACGTGGAGATCGATGACGACACCGACATCGCCGCCCTCGGCGGAGACGTCCTCGACATCGGTGCCGAACTTCCACCACCCGTGCTCGAGTTCGATGTCGACTTCGAGGACCACGGAGAGCACGAGGACGAGAACGGAACCGGGCCGCTCGAAGAGAACGAATCGCTGGAAGATGACCCGATTCCATCGAACGGCGAAGCAATCGAAATCGAAGCGGATTCAGACGACTAACAACCCTTCAGCGGATGCAACAGTATGCGTTGCATCCGCCCACCACCGTTGGCGACACAAGGTCGCAACCACGACTAAACGAGATTACACGGAATGGCATTCACACCAGTTCAACAACCGGCTCTCGCTACGGAAAACGATTTCCGCGCGATCAAGATCTCCATCGCATCGCCGCAAATCATTAGAAAGTGGTCGTGGGGAGAGGTCAAGAAGGCCGAAACCATCAACTACCGCACGCTCCGGCCCGAGCGCGACGGCCTTTTCTGCGAACGCATCTTCGGTCCCACCCGCGACTTCGAGTGCTACTGCGGAAAGTACAAGCGCCAGCGAGATATGCGCATGCGCCGAGAGGGTTTCGTATGCGACCAGTGCAAGGTCGAGGTTACCCGCGCGTCTGTGCGACGAGAGCGAATGGGACACATCAGCCTTGCGGCGCCAGTCGCACACATCTGGTTTTCAAAGGGCACTCCGTCTCGGATGAGCATCATCCTGGACATCACACCCCGAAACCTCGAACGTGTCCTCTACTTCTCCTGCTACATCATCACGAGCGTAGACGAAGAAGCGCGCCTGCAAGCCATCACTGAACTCACAGATTACCGTGAGCAGGAGATCGGCCGCATCGAAGAAGAGCGTCTGCAATACAGCATCAGCGAACAGGACGAAGAATTCCTGTCTCTCTTGATTGACCGCATCAGAGAGCTTCACAACAATTTGGGCGAAGACCCCGATGCAATCCCCAATGCTCCCGAAGGCGCTTCGATGCAAGACGAGATCGAAGTCAAGCTCGCCCACTACAGGGTCATGTTCGAGCAGGACATCGCTCGAAAGATTGAACGCGCCGAGAGCCTCCAGGTCAAAACCGAGTTGAACGAGGCCGAATACCGCGATTTGAAAGACATGTTCGGAAACGTCTTTGAAGCCGGCATGGGCGCAGACGCCATCCTCGAACTCCTCCGTAATCTCGATCTCGACGAGATTCACGCCGAGTTGAACGAAACCATCCGTAACACCTCCGGCCAGAGGCGCACGAAAGCCGTAAAGCGCCTTAGCGTCGTCGAAGCGTTCCGCACCAGCGGAAACAAACCCGAATGGATGATCCTCACAGTTCTACCGGTTCTGCCGCCTGAACTCCACCCCATGGTGCAACTCGACGGCGGCCGATTCGCCACGAGCGACCTGAACGATCTTTATCGCCGCGTCATCAACCGCAACAACCGCCTCAGCCACCTGCTGAAACTCTCAGCCCCAGACATCATCGTCCGTAACGAGCGACGCATGTTGCAAGAAGCTGTCGACGCACTGATCGACAACGGCCGCCGCGGCCGCGCCATCATGGGACGCCACAACCACAAGTTGAAGTCCCTAACCGACCTTTTGCGTGGCAAGCAGGGACGCTTCCGACAGAACCTGCTCGGAAAGCGAGTCGACTACAGTGGTCGCGCGGTAATCATCTCCGGCCCGCAAATGAGGTTGGACGAATGCGGTATCCCCAAGGAGATGGCGCTGGAACTCTTCAAGCCCTTCGTTATGAACCGCTTGATTACAGAAGGTCACGCCCACAACATCAAAACCGCTAAGCGCCGAGCCGAGCAAGCCGATGACGAAGTCTGGGACACGCTCGAAAAGGTCGTGGACGGCCACCCGGTGCTACTCAACCGCGCACCCACGCTCCACCGCCTCGGCATCCAGGCCTTCTACCCGAAACTCGTCGAAGGCAAAGCTATACAGCTCCACCCGTTGGTCTGCACCGCGTTCAACGCCGATTTCGACGGTGACCAGATGGCGGTGCACGTACCGCTCTCCCCCGGCGCCATAAACGAGGCGAAGACGCTGATGCTCAGCACCAGCAACATGCTCGCACCGCGCTCCGGTTCCCCGATCGTGTCGCCGACGCTGGACATGCTACTCGGCCTCTACTACATGACCGGACCGGTGATGCAAACCGCGGTGCCCGTGCCAGCCGACGTTTTGGCGGCCGATCTCGCACCCCAAAACGGAAGATCGTCGACCAACGGCCACTCCGGCACTCCCTACTTCGGAAGCATGCAAGAAGCCAGATACGCCGAGGAAACCGGAGAAATCGGCCTGCGCGATCGGATCCGCGTCCGCGTGCCAGGGGGCACCCAAGTCTGGCCCGAATCAACCACTGACGCGCCGATAACGATTGGCGAACCCCACGACTGGATCGAGACCACTGTCGGACGCATCGTCTTCAACGAAATGCTGCCAGACTCCCTCGGTTTCCACAACTACGTAATGCGCGAAGACGAGATCGACGCCGTAGTCCACCGTTGCTACGGCGAGTTGGGCAACGCTGGCACCGCAATCGTCCTCGACGAAATGAAACGCCTCGGATTCGAGTACGCGACCCGCTCAGGCACCACTATTGCCATCAAGGACGCTGTGCCGCCACCCGAGAAGCAGGAGCTCCTCGAAAACGGACGCGCCCAAGTCGCCGAGTTACAGCGGATGTATGAAGAAGGTGTCATCACCGACGAAGAGAAGTACGCCGCCACGATAGAAACATGGAACGAAACCTCCGACCGCGTGACCGACGCCGTTAAGGAGCACCTCTCCGAATACAACGGTGTCTTCGCGATGTCTGATTCCGGTGCCAAGGGCAACTTGGCGCAGATCAAGCAGATGGCCGGCATGCGCGGATTGATGTCCAACCCGCGCGGCCGCATCATCGATGTCCCCATCGAGGCAAGCTTCTCCGAAGGCCTATCGGTCCACGAGTTCTTCGCATCAACACACGGCTCGCGCAAAGCACTGGCCGATACCGCGCTAAAAACCGCCGAAGCCGGATACCTCACCCGACGCATGGCAGATGCTGCACAGAACGTCATTATCAACGAACATGACTGCGGCACCCCCATCGGAATGACTATCTCCGCCGAAGCATCACGCGCGCTGAACCTCCCATTCGAAGAACGCATCTTCAGTCGATATCCCGTACGCGATATCGTCGACCCGACAACCGGCGAGATTATTGCAACTCCAGACGACCTCATCGACAACGAGCTCGCAAAGCGCATCGCTGACGCTGTCTTTGAGGAGCTGGAAATTCGATCTCCGGTCTCCTGCATGTTGGAGCGCGGAATCTGCGCAAAATGCTACGGAAGCATGCTCGCCGACAATCGAGCATCGATCATCGGCGAAGCCGTCGGCATCGTCGCCGCACAGTCGATCGGAGAGCCTGGCACCCAGCTCACCATGCGTAACTTCCACACCGGAGGTATCGCGAGCGACCGCGACATCACGACTGGTCTGCCCCGCGTTCAAGAGCTGTTCGAAGCACGCAACCCGAAAGCACCCGCGATCTTGTCAGAGATCCCGGGCACTGTCCGCTTCCGTGACGCGCAAGGCAGCCTCGTCATCGCAATTGAAAACGTCGAGACCTACCACGAAAACGTCGAAATCCCCGCTGGTTACCGCCCCGCGGTCGAAGTCGGCGACTGGGTCGACGCCGGCTCCAACCTCATGACGCTGACCGCGGCAGGGCGACGCGACGCAATGGGCGAAGACGGCGCACTCGCACTTCCCGAAGACCTCGCTTCACAAGTCTCCGGCGAAGTTGAAAGCATTGATGACGACGCCA
Source organism: Dehalococcoidia bacterium (assembly GCA_012270805.1). GTDB lineage: Bacteria > Chloroflexota > Dehalococcoidia > Lucifugimonadales > Lucifugimonadaceae > Bin127. The sequence continues at coordinate 1,833 of JAAXHR010000303.1, read as the reverse complement.
TACGCATCGTCTGGCATGAGACCGCCGAACGAGAGTACATGCCGCAGAGCAACGCCGACATCCTCATCTCCGAAGGTCAGGAGATCGAACCCGGAACACAGCTGACCGACGGAACAAGCAATCCGCACGACATCCTCCGCATCAGCGGAATCGAAGCGGTCCAGCGCTACCTCGTCGAAGAGGCGCAACGCGTATACCGATCGCAAGGTGTGAAAGTGCACGACAAACACTTCGAAGTCGTTGTGCGCCAGATGCTCCAGAAGGTCAGGATTGAAAGCACGGGCGACTCGAAGCTGTTGATCGACGAGGTCGTTGACCGTTCGCAGTACCTGCAAGCCAATGAGGAAGTCCGCGAACAGAACGGTGAGCCTGCAACCGCATCTCCCGTCCTGCTCGGAATTAGCCGTGTGTCCCTAATGTCACACAGCTTCTTGGCCAAGGCATCTTTCCAAGAAACCGAACGCGTCTTAACCGACGCCGCGTTGCAGGGCAGTGTCGACAAATTGACCGGCCTCAAAGAGAACGTCATCATCGGACGGATGATCCCCGCCCGGCTCGACCGTTCTGCCGAAGGCCGCGAACTGCTCGGACTGCCCGACCCCGAAGCCGTGCCGGTTCAACCTGTCACGCAAGGTTGGGAAGAAGCTCTCGCAGCTATCGCCAGCGACGACATGGCGGCATCCCTCGCAGCATTCAACGTCGACACCGATGCCGCAAGCGTCTCGATCGGCTTCTCCGGCGACGACGACGGTGCCAGCGAAGAGGCAGAGCCCGACTTCTCCAACCTCGCCAGTGCCTTCTTCGGCGACATGGCACCGCCAGACGAACCCGTCATCTCCTTCGACGACGACAACGACGAGTAACACTTAAGTCCCCTTCGCGAAGCGAGGGGGACGCGTGGAAGCGGAGCGAAACACGCAGGGGTGCCAGCGCGGGAAGACGCACTAGCACCCCAAAATCCTTCCATCATTCCTAGCCTTCTCATCCTAGTCCGAGACCCCTACAAGTAAACACTTCCATGCCAACCAATCCTGACAAACGCCCAAACGTGATCGTATTCATGACCGACGACCAAGGTTACGGCGATCTATCGTGCATGGGCGCAACCGACTTCAGAACACCAAACCTTGATCGCATGGCGGCGGAAGGCGTGCGATTCACCGACTGGTACTCCAACAGCCCAGTATGTAGCCCTTCTCGCGCCGCCCTGCTGACAGGCAGATATCCCGGCAACGCCGGTGTCCGAGCCATACTGCAGGGACACCGCACCGCTTCCGGACTGCCAAACTCCACGCCAACCATCTCATCGCTCCTCAAAGACCGCGACTATCAAACATCAATGGTCGGCAAATGGCACCTGGGCCTCACCGACGAGTGCCGCCCACACTCTCACGGTTTCGACTACTGGTTCGGCTTCCTCGCCGGATGCATCGACTTCTACTCCCATATCTACTACTGGGGCGCAAACCGACCCGGGCCGGGCATCAACCCGACCCATGACCTTTGGGAGAACAACGAGGAAGTCTGGTACGACAGCCAATACTTCACCGAATTGATCGCCGAAAAGGCCATCGAACGCCTTCGCACCATGGTCGCCGAGAAGCGAACCTCCGGCAAGCCCTTCCTCCTTTACGCACCCTTCAACGCGCCCCACTACCCCATGCACGCGCCCGAAAAATATACTTCCCGTTTCGCACACCTGCCCTGGGACCGCCGCATCATGGCCGCCATGATCTCCGCCATCGACGATGCCATCGGCGCAATCATGAACGAACTCACCCGACTCGGAGAAGCCGACGATACCCTAACCTTCTTCGTCTCCGACAACGGACC
>JAAXHR010000243.1 GCA_012270805.1 Dehalococcoidia bacterium | reverse complement strand
ATTCCAGTCAAAGCCGGAAGCCGAGGAACAGGCCTGGTGCGAATCCCCTGTCTCGTTCAAACAGGGTTAAGAGCCTAATGGGGATCCAGGTTGAGGATGAAATGAGACGAATGGGCAGGGGGCATCATAGTCCATCCACAGAATCAGTGTAGTCAGCGGTTCAGACTAAGTCTCTTGCGCTTCATTCGCTACCAAACTGGCATCTTGGAGAAGCTGCTCCATAAGGTTGCCAAAGGTCAGGATCCCAGCCACCTTGCCCTCCTCATCGAGCATTACGGCTGTCTCGTGCATCCGATCTCGGAAGTCGTCAAACAACGTGGCTGCTTGTTGCGTGACAGGCACCGGGAATATCGACGCACTGACCCAATCGCGGCAGATGGGTAAACCGTTATCGCTCTCTCTGAGCCCCTGCAAAGCCTCAGCTTTGTGTATCGTACCCAACACCTCGTCGACTGTCTTGTCGTAAACCACGACGTTGTCGATGGACAGCTGATCCATCATCTGGACCACGTCTTCGAGAGCCGTGTCGGCGTGTACCGCCACCGTGTCCGATATCGGCACCATAAAATCGTCGGCGCGCAGGTCTTTGGACGACAGGTTTTGGAGAACGTTCAATACGTTTTCGCCAGGCTCGTCATTTGCGTCGCCCTGACTCTCCACATCGTTCATGTAATTCGCGACGCGATTCAGGCGCAACCGGCGTCCGATGAAACGGGACGGCCAGATCACAGGAGCCAACCAAATTTTGACTTCTTCGTAACAACCGCTGGCCATCCGGTTCAACACCATGCGCATGGCGATCACACAGATCAATACGGCCGCTGCAACACCCGACATCAACAAGACTTCACTTGAGGGTGAAAACGTCGTTTCAGCGGCACGATATCCCGATATCACGATCGCAATGAATGACGCGCTGCGTATCGTCGTTACCACGATCCGAGTCGCACGGTAGTCGCCCGCACTCCCCGGATTGAGGTCTGATGACTCCGTCGATGCCATGCCCAACATCGCCGCCAGACCTTGCGGCTGCAACACGCTCAACGTCAGCGTCATGATCCCGTACACGAACGCCGACAAGGCTAGAACTAACCAAGGGACCCAGTCTTCAACCATCGTGGCATCCCCATAATGAACTTATTGAAATTCCTAGGTATCTCCTACCTAAAGGATCGTCCGCATCTTTCATTTCATAATCTGCCAATCTACTTAGTGCCACCGTTACCGCACACTCGATCTCGTTTTGTTTGAAGGATCAGTCCCGCATCAACCCGTTGCTATGGACTCGGGCGGGAACACCTAGAACCAGTTCACCATCGGCAACATCTCGTGTCACAACCGCGCCCGCGCCAGTCCGTGCTCCGGCACCTAATCGCAACGGTGCTATCAACACGCAACCCGCGCCAACCGACACGTCATCCTCTATTACCGTCCTCTGCACGCTCTGACCGTCGAAATTAGCGGTCACCGAGCCCGCGCCTATGTTGACTGCTCGACCAAGCTCAGCATCGCCAACAAATGAGAAATGTCCGACTTTTGAACCATCTCCGATGCGACTAGCCTTGACCTCCGCCTGCGTTCCGATATACGCATCCGCGCCTACCTCAGATCCCGCCCGTACACGGCAAAAGGGGCCAACTTTGGCTTTAGGTGCAATGCGTGAATCTTCGACTAACGCGTTGGGGCCTATCTCTGCACCGCTCTCAATCACGCTGCTGCGCACTTCTGAGCGATTCTTGATCAACGCTGCAGGCCGGACTTCTGAAAAGTTCGTCACGCTCGAAAATGGTTGCACCGTAGCCTGACGACCGACCAGCGAATCGTCAATGATTGCATTCGGACCGATTTGCGCCTCGCTCTCGATCTTAGAACGTCCGAGAATGTGACTGCCGGCACCAATCCATGCCCCACTATCGATCTTCGCTTCCGCATCGATATAAACCGAGTATGGATCTTGAAATTCAACGCCGGCATCGAGCGCAACTGCTACAGCCGCGCAATACGCGCGAACCTCGCCGCAACGACAAGATCTGTCGCTCCTACTTTCGCCAGGTTCTTCGCTGTCGCTAGACATTCAACGTTGCGAGCGTCACATCCAAGTGAACGTGTCGGACACATACTACGGCATCCTTCACACTTGGACGTTGGTGGCTATCTTAACATCGCCCTCCACTACCATCCAAGCGTCCTATGGCGATCAATCACAGATGTCGTAAAACGGAAACCGTCAACATCAATTGGTCAACCATCCTTCTACTCTTCTTCCTCCGTTTCCTCCTCAATTTGGTTATCGCTCCCGAACACCCTGCGCATCCGCGCTCGCACAGCCGAACGCCAGGAATTCAGTTCAGACCTCACTGCGGCTCTAAATTCCGGTCCGTACTCACCGATATGCCGAAACCGCTTCCGGCGATGACGCGCCAGCACTCGGCTATGACGTCGCCGCAACTGCGAAACTTCGGATATGAGCACACGCCTGAGATCCCGAGCAGCTTTGGCAGGGTCCGCATTGGCGCCGCCTTCAGGCTCTGCGATAATCCGATCGGCGATACCCATCGCCAACGCGTCGTACGAGGTGAGACGCAACGATCTCGCAACTTCAGGCGCACGGGCACGGTCGCGCAGCTCTGTCGCCGCACCAGCTTCGGGAGATATCGGCGTGTAGATGCTGTTCTCCATCATCATCATCCGGTCCGCGATGCTGAACGCCAAGGCCGCTTCCGAACCACCCTCCCCTATCACTACCGACGCCACCGGCGTTTCAACCCCGAGCATCACGTTGATCGTTTCAGCTATATCGCTCGCCAGACCGCTTAACTCTTGGCCGATACCCAGCTTCGGACCCGGAGTGTCCACTAGGATCACCAACGGCAAATTGAAGTCATCTGCCATCACGGCTGCCCTGCGGGCTTTGCGAAAACCGGCGACACCAATGCCGCCACGATCCAGCTCCGCGTAACCGAAACGCTCGGTGAACGACTCCGTGGACGTTTCATCATCCCCAGAATCCGCTTCTACGCCACTGATCCGCTCTTGTGCAACAACTATCACAGGATATAGTCCGAGGTACCCGAGACCAATCTTGACGCCTGCATCATCCGAACCTGACCTGTCTCCGTGCAACTCGACAAAGTTACGGAACAACCGCGGGATGTAATACGTCGCCCTCGGACGATCTGAGCTCCTGCTCAAGCGCACCGACTCCCACGCGTCTCGTCGGGTTGGTCGATATTCGAGCGCGCGTTTTCGCGTTCGCACACCGTCTTTGACTTTCCTGTCGAACAATCCCAAAAGCACTGAGAGTTGATCGCGTTGCTTGTCTCTACTCACAACCATGTCAAGGTGACCGTAATTCAGCATCGCCTCGGCATTCGCGTGGTCACCAACGTCCGCCGAATCTTCGATCTCCCGTAACGCTCCCAACGATGCAAACGCTATGTGCGCACCCGGTTCGCCGATCCGGATATCCGACATTGAAGCGAAGCTCGAAAGAATCTGTCCCGACGACGGATTCGCCAATACTGAAATCAACGGTATGCCGCGCTCTCGAAGCCTTCGCGCCGCCACCACGGTCTTGGCCATCTGCGTCAAAGAAAGCACACCCTCTTGCAACCTCGCGCCGCCACTCGTAGCGAACGTGATGACCGGTAACCGATGACGCGCTGCAAGCTCGAACATCCGCGCAACCTTCTCGCCAACCACCAGCCCCATACTCCCGCCGAGAAAACCAAAGTCGATCGCAATGATCGCGCATCGTACACCACCGATGCGAGCGACACCAGTCACCGCCGCCTCAGAAAGCCCTGTACGCTCCTGATCGTTCAAAACACGCACTTGGTATGACACTCGAGGCGAAAACACTAGCGGGTCGATCGAGGTGATCCAACGATGCGACTCCTCGAATGTGCCCTGGTCTGCCAACGCCGCGATACGCGATCGCGCCGAGATGTTGTAATGAAAGCCGCATTGCGGGCAAACTCGAAGTCGTTGGAACAGATCCGAACCGCCCAGCTCGGTACCACACACCAAACAGACCGAAAGCTCCTGCTCTAAGTCGAGCGGCGCAAGCTCGACAACCTCTGGATCGTCGTCGGCATCAAACGCGTCGCTGAATTCGGGATATAGGGGTTTAATCGTCACGAGATGGAATGCAATGCGCGGATAAGGCACGACCCCGTTGGGGTCTATCCAGCATTGTAAAGCCGCTCTCGTCAATTGGCATCAACATCGATGCTACCCTTCCGCCCTGAAGCCGAACCGCGACTTGGGGAAGATATCTACCTGCCGCTCCAGCGGCAATCTACGACAAGTTGCCAATAACTTGCCGCGGCTTGCCAGGCTCACCCGGACCCACGATTCCCGCATCCTCCAACTCGTCCATCAGGCGAGCCGCACGCGGATATCCAATCCGCAACCGGCGTTGCAACAACGAAGTCGACAGCGTCTTCTGACTCTTTGCCATCGCTGAAGCCTGCATGAACAGAGCGTCGCCGGCATCCTCCGTGAACCCAGGCACGCTGAATCCTTCATCATCACCCGCCTCGTCTACATCCAATTGTGGCAATGGCGGCGCACCAACGTGTTTCCAAAACTCAACGGTGATTTCGATCTCTTCCTCGCTGAGGAAGGCCCCCTGCACGCGTACCGGCTGACTAAGATCGATCGGCTTGTAGAGCATATCGCCTTTGCCCAACAGACGATCAGCTCCAGTGGCATCCAAAATCGTGCGGCTGTCAACCTGCGAGCCAACCGCGAAACTGATGCGCGACGGGAAGTTGGCTTTGATCAATCCAGTCACGACATCGACAGACGGGCGTTGCGTGGCGACCACGAGATGAACTCCGGTCGCCCTTCCGAGCTGCGCCAATCTCACAAGTAGCTGCTCAACCTCGCTGGAGGAGGTCAACATCAAGTCGGCTAGTTCATCAACCAGTATCAATAGATACGGCATCTTGAACGTGCTTTTCTCGTTGTATGAGGTGATGTTCTTAACACCAGTCGCCTCGAGCGTCGAGAAACGATCCATCATCTCCTTGACCAAAGCTTTCAATGCCTTTACCGCTCGATCTGGCTCCACGATCACCGGCGCATAAAGATGCGGAATACCCTGATACGGCGTCAATTCAACGCGCTTAGGGTCGATCATCACCATTCTGAGATCCAGCGGCGTACGGGTCATCAGCAACCCCGTCACTATCGTGTTCATGCAAACACTCTTGCCTGAACCCGTTGCACCCGCCACCAGCGTGTGTGGCATCTTCGCGAAATCGGCCATCACCGGGTCACCGCCGCTACCCATGCCCAAAGGCACCGGCAACGCGGCATCCCCAGCAAATTCGGACCACTCAGGCGAATCCATCACCGTTCGCAAATTGACTGGTGTTGGCCGCGCGTTGGGAACCTCAATCCCAACTACCGACGAACCCGGAACCACCGATTCAAATCTGATGTTGGGTGACGACAACGCCAGCGCAATATCCTTTTCACGATTGAGAATAGTGTCGACGCGGACCCGCTGTCGAGGAGCCTTCGAGTTGGCACCTCCGCCCTTCCAACCTGGCTTCAGGCCGTACATGGTCACGGTCGGTCCCACACGAACCTGGTCTACGGACACCGCGATGCCGTGATCTTCCAACGTCTCTTCGATAAGATCACTGGTCGCCCTTATTTCCGCGGTCGCGACACCGCCTTTGGGCGGAACCGCTAAATGCTCGATTGGCGGCAAGTGCCACGGGAACGCGTTTATTGCAGCCTCGACCGCCGCGCCCGACGTGATCATCTCGAGTACTTCTTCAGTTTCTGAACTGATTACACTCTCGGGAACACCCTCTTCAACAATAGGCACGGCTTCGCCACCCAGAATTTCATCAGCCTCAACGATTTCGTCGACATCTTCCCCTAAGTGATCCCCCACCGCTACGAACTCCGGCAAATCGTCCTGCGATGCGATAGAAGAGTGAGCAACGCGTGACCTTTCGTTACGACTCAGAGATTGCCAATCATCTTCGTATTCAACGTGTGCGTCCTTAACGACTTCTTCATCGTCTTCAACGAGGATCGTGTTTCCGACGTCCACTACGAATTCGTTGGAGGCACCTAACACGTCTTCCCTGATAATCAGTGCTGGTTCTGAACATGTCGCCTCGGTCACGTCGTCTAGGGAATCGACTGAGAACAAAGACTCACCGTTTCCCACATCGCTCTGTTCGTCGCCTTCAACCCAAACACCGGATTTATCTCGATGACGTTTGCGCGCGATAGTGGCTGCCGCTCCGCCAGCCATCATGAACAGGCTTATCGATGCCGACATCACCATAAGCGTACCGATCCACATAACTTTGAGACCCATGCCGAAAACGGTTGGGAATTGGAACGCCGCTCCAATCGTGAAAAACGCCCCGGCGCGCACCCAAGCCAACGCCTGTTGCCAGAGAACAAGATCGTATCGATGCCAATCGTAAGGTTCACGGGCCAGAATCTCACCAAACCGACCGCCCATCGTCGCACCGGTCGCAGAACCGAGTGGCGCGTCGAATATACCCAATACAGTTACGCCGCCTAGCACTAAGATCAACGAGGAGATCGTCTCTCGATATCGGCGTATCGCCCAACGAGTGCGAGCAATCACAAGGTAAACGAAAAGCACACCCCACAACCCGAGCGGTAACGCCGCGTAGCCGACGCCTGACATGACATCGTCTCGATACAGAAAACCAGCGATGCCAGCAGAAACGAACAGAACGAAAAAGACGATATGCCGAACCAGCGTCAGTCGGCTTATCCCGGCGGTCTTATTGTCTGAACCTGTGCTGGCCCTCTCGGCATACGAATCTAAAGGCTGCCCCTCAGACTTAGCGGTCTTCTCTCCACGTTTCGAAGATCCAACAGGTTCTTCGTCTGCCAGCCCATTATCTTCAGTCAGCGCGTCCAGGTTGTAGCTCAATTTCGGTCACCACGATCAATGGGCGGCGCTTGGTTCTGCGGTAAAAGAATCGACCTAAGCATGCCCGAACTAATCGGTCCATCTCGTTCCAATCTACGAGATCGGCAACCACCGGTTCAATAGCTTGGCCCAACGCTTCAGAAGCATCTTTCATCAATCGCGGCTCATCCGAAGCATCCACAAATCCAGAAGTTGCCAGTTGCGGACGACCGATCAACACACCTTCATCGCGCGCCATCGTCACAAACACTATGCCATCGCTAGCAAGCGATTTGCGTTCCTCCATGACACTCGAATCGATGTCCCATTCGCCCTGACCCTGAATCAAAACGTAACCCGCAGCCACCCTGTCGATTACCGAAATCCCTTGTTCGTCGAGCTCCAAAACATCACCGTCCCCGATCAGCTTTACGTTGTCTTCCGGCACTCCCATATCGACCGCGATTTCGACGTGCGCCTTGAGCATCCGGTACTCACCGTGAATGGGCGTGAAGTGCTCCGGACGCAAGATGCTGAACATCGTTTTCAACTCGTCTCGCTTCGCGTGCCCAGAAACGTGAACCCGACGCGAACTCGCAGTGATCACCCGGACGTTACGTCGAGCGAGGTTGTTCATCACTTCGTTGACCGCGATTTCATTGCCCGGAATCGTCCGCGCAGACAGTATCAAAGTGTCATCATCCACCAACTTCACCTCGCGGTGGTCCCCGCGTGCCATTCGAGACACCCCAGCCTCGAACTCACCCTGGCTGCCCGTGGTCATGATCACTACTTCGTCATCCGGCAAGCTGTTCGCCTCATTGATGTTGATGCGCACGCCAGGTGGGATGTGCAGATGCCCGACCTCTTCCGCGAGATGGGTGTTTTCGATCATGCTTCTGCCGATGATCGCCACCCGACGCCCGATCTCCTGCGCCGCGTCAACAACCATCTGGACCCGCGCAATCTGCGTCGAAAAACTGGCGATGATCACGCGTCCCTTCGCCTCGGCGATTGCCTGGTAGATAGCCTCAGCGGCAACGCGGTCTGATTGTGAAGACCCCTCGTCCTCCGCATTCGTCGAATCGGACAGCAACAACCGCACGCCACGCTGTCCGATCTCGCTGAGCGCTTGGTAGTCGGTCGGCAATCCGAGCATCGGCTCGTTATCCAGTTTGAAATCGCCGGTGTGAAAAATGCCGCCTTGCGGCGTGTCCAGATAGATGCTGCAAGAGTCCGGGATGCTGTGGCACACGCTGATCCACTGCACTCCGAAATCCCCGAACCGGTAGTCGCGTTCCAGTCGTACCGCGTTCACTTGAACATTTGAAAACCTGCGGCCGCCAGATTTCTTCAACTCACGCCTGATCATCTCAGCAGCCAACCGAGGGGCGTAAATCGGCGCATCGATTATTCGCATCAAATGGGGCAAGCCACCGATGTGGTCGAGATGACCATGCGTAACCAGGACGGCGCGAACCCGATCGCGGTTCTGGCGAACGTATTCCATGTTCGGAATCACCCGTTCGATCCCGGGAGTGTTGTACTCCGGAAACTGAACACCGCAGTCGATCACCAGCAAGTCATCATCTGTCTCGACGACCATCATGTTCATTCCCACTTCGCCCAAACCGCCGAGAGGGATTATTCGGACCGCCGATTCGCCATATTCCAAGCTATCGTCATTCATCGGTAGTTCCATGCTCAAGATCGGGTGTCATTTGGAGTACCGTACGGCACATGATTCGCACGCAGAGACGATTGCGATGATCCCCGCCAAATTCGCTCACCGTTAGAAAAACGAGGCTTGACGGTCATCCACAACAACCTTCGGGTCTTCACTCTCAACCGCTTCCGCAGCTTCCTCGATCGCGCGCTGCTTACGCATCTCCGCCTGGACCTCTTCCGACGTTTGCGCTCGCTCGAAAAGCCCAACCGGTGCCTCGCGAGCATCTGCTTTGGGCGCTTCAGCCAATACGTTAGACGCGGCCTCTGTTTCAATCGCGTTCGGTGCAGATTCGTGAATCGAATTCGCCATAACCCCCGCCTTTGCCTCGCGCTTGGCGCGTATGCCCTCCAAAATCGCTTCACGCAAGTTGTGTATGCCTTCACGTAGCATCTCTGCGTTGGACGGGTTGCGAAGACCGGCGGACGGATGCAAGAGAGGCATCAACACCCGGTCTTCATGTCGAAAAATCTTGCCGTTGCTCGCCGTGATGCGAAGGCTTGGGTTAAACCAACCCAACGCGTGTCTGCCGAGGGGAACGATAACTAACGGGTCTATAGCCTCGATCTGTTGCCGCAAATAGTCCGAGCAATGATCGACTTCTGCGCGCTCGGGATCCCGGTTTCCGGGTGGGCGACACTTAACGACGTTGGCGATGTAAACATCCTCACGTCGCATAGGAAGCGACTGGATCAGCTCATCTAGGAATTTGCCCGCCCTGCCAACGAACGGCCGACCTGACAGGTCTTCATCTCGTCCGGGCCCCTCACCGACGAACATGATCTCCGCGGTTGGCGATCCTTCGCCAGGAACGGTGTTGGTGCGTGTTTCCGCTAACGGGCATTTCCGACACTTCGACACGACATCGGCAATCGCTTCGAGCTTTTCAGATGCCGATTCGTGCGACTTGGAATCTCCATCGACCATTTCAGAATTCAAGGCTACCACCGCCGGTAACGGCGGACCCCAACAAAATGTAGAGCGGCGACGGATTTCCGTGCCGCTCCAAATTTACGCTCCGTTGAGCAGCGTTTCCGCTACACCGGACAGTGCACGGGCTTAGCGCCGATCGATTAACCCGTGACTCCCTTGCCCTCAAGGTAGTCAACCGCGTTCTGCACTGTCTCGATAGTCTCGGCTTCGTCATCCGAGATCTCTACCGCGTTGTCGTCAGTACTGAACTCCTCCTCGAACGCCATGATCAGCTCAACGACATCCAACGAATCCGCATCGAGATCCTCTGTGAATGACGATTCAGGCGAGATTTCGCCTTCATCCACGCTCAATTTTTCGGCTGTAATTGCCCGCACTCGATCCAAAATCGTTGACATCGTTGTTTGCTCTCCCGAGCTTGATTAGTTGCTGGTTCGCTTATGCGTCTTCGCTTGCCGACGCAACAGCAATTATATACCTGCGCCCACTTGGCTTTCACGCTACAGCTTGCGTTCCTAAATACCCGCGCCGTCCCGATCAGTGTCTCTTACGATTGCGCCGAGTACTCCATTCACGAATCTGCCTGTGTTCTGAGTGTCGAACATCTGCGACAGCTTGACCGCTTCGTTGATGATTACCGCGGTTCGGGTCTTCGGATACATCTCCAACTCGACCAATGCCGTACGAAGGACATTTCGAACTACTGGCGAAGTGTCCTGCATCGTCCGACCTTTCAAGTACCGATCCAATCGACGATCTAGTTCAGTTCGCCGGTTCTCAACCGCAGTTGCCAGAGAAGAAACAAATCTCCGTGATTTCCTGCTCATTCCCATCTCCGATGCCACCCACTCAACGCATTGCGTTACCGGACGGTTCGTGAGGTCTGACTCGTATAGGCTCAGAATCGCCGCGGCTCGAGCACCAGTCTTGTCGCGCGGGATCGCTTCGAAATCGGACGCGTCTACTCCAATTGATTGGCCTCCGCTTAACCAAGTTCGGGCTCGCTCATCTGAGACGGAGGACAACCAACCGCTGGTTTCATCGGCGCGAGCAGAGGTCATTGGATGATACGTGTTTCAAATGCGCCGCTCTCAACGATAGACGCCAGGTTTAGTCGATGCAGGGAATTCAGTCGATCGGCGCAGATGCTACGCCGCCGCGAAGTTGCACGCCGCGTCGTACTCACCGATGTTGACGATTTTCGCTCGGCGGTCGATGCGCTTGATCATCCCGCTGAGTATCTTGCCGTTGCCCATCTCGACGAATTCGTTGACACCATTGTCCAACATGTGCCGGATGCCACTACTCCACTGGACGCACGACGTCAACTGACGGCGAAGCTCGCTTTTGACCTCATCCGCCGTCTGCAATGGCTTCGCGTCAACGTTGCCGATGATCGGAACCAGAGGGTCGTTAAACTCAGTAGCGTCGATGGCTTCGTTCAAGCCGCTCTGCGCCGGAGACATCAATCCAGAGTGGAACGCACCGCCTACGCTCAATGGGATCGCCTTCTTGGCGCCACGAGCCGAGGCCATGTCAAGCGCCACTGCCAATCCGCGGTGTTCGCCAGCGATGATGATCTGCTCGGGCGTGTTGACGGTCGACATGTCGACACCCGCCTCGCGGCAGATTTCTGCGACGGTGACTTCATCGATACCGATCAGCGCTGCCATTCCGCCGGGGCGCTCATCGCACGCTAACTGCATCAACCGTCCACGTTCGCAAACCAAGCGCACTGCGTCCGACACCGAGAGCACACCGGCAACAACCAAGGCGGAATACTCACCGAGGCTGTGACCTGCAGTCATGTCCGGCACCGCGACCGACTCGGTCGTCTCTTCAAGTGCTCGCCAAGCAGCTATCGAGGTGGTCAGGATTGCGGGTTGCGCGTTCTCGGTACGAGTCAATTCGTCCGCAGGACCGTTAAACATGATCTCGCTGAGTTCCCGACCCAGCACATCGTCAACTTCGTCGAAGACTTCGCGCGCCGAGCTTGAATTCAGATACAGATCCTTGCCCATACCCACTGCTTGTGATCCCTGTCCGGGGAAGACGAATGCGGTAGATCTTGATTCTGCGAGCCCTGTGGTCATTTCGCTCTCCAAAATGGTCTTTTCAGACAACCAATCCGTTCTTTGGCAACGCAACCGTTGGTCAGTTGCACCGACGGTATCAACTTTCAGTGGTTTCGATGTCGAAGGTGTTCGATTTCGGCCAGTTGCCCTTCACAGTCCGCCCTTTGTAGTTTCCGCATTCTGGGCATACCCGATGCGGCGGAATTTTAATGTCGCCACACGGGCAACGCACCAGAGTCGGCAATCCGATCGCGTGATGGGCGGCTCGGTTACCTTTACGGGCTCGAGTGTGCTTTTTCTTGGGAAGCGGGGGCATATCACCTACGACTTAATGTTTGAGGGTTGAACGTCTGGATCCGATGCTTATACGGCGGTCTATCCTGACTGGCACTTGCAACTTCCGATATTTAGGTCGGCTGAGCAACTGGAGCACATTCCCTTACACGCAGGGTCACACAGCGGGTTCATCGGCATCGCAGCGCTCAATCCTTGCCAAAGCGCGGTCGATATATCAAGCACGTTCGTCGAATCGATTGTCAACGCCTCATCGTTTTCGTCTGTTCCGTAGTCTTCAAACCATCCCCGATGACTTGCCAGCAGATCGACGTTCAACGGTCTGAACTCCTCAGCGAAGTCCAGACGGAGCGGCATCACGGTGTCTACCAGACACCTTGAGCACTCAGCGTCAAACCGGGCCTCAACCTTCACGTCGGCGAAGACGGTTCGATCTGTGCGCATCAGCTTGCCTCGTGCCTCAACTTCGTGGAACAACAATCCGCCGCTCTCCAAAGTCTCGTTCGCGAAATGGAATCGAAGCTCGTCGCCTACGGAACCGGTCAAAAGACCCGATACGTTGAACAGCATGGCATCCGAATCCGAATACGCGCACCAAGGCGCGGATGAATTACGCAACCCACTCAATGTTAATTCCACCAAACGAACCTTGTCAATACGCCTCGATTAGGGCATCACGGACTAAACGGACATCATATCCAGCACAGTTCAGCGCGTTGCCAAACAACCCGTCATTCCCGCGCAGGCGGGAATCCCAGAAGAGCGGGAACCGAGAGCAGGATATCTTCTAAATGTCTCCGATCAATTCACGTGATATCACCAAACGTTGGATCTCGGAAGTGCCTTCGTAGATTTCGGTCACGCGTTGATCTCGATACATCCGCTCAACGGGTGTGGGTTTGAAATACCCGATGCCACCGTGGATTTGCACCGCTTTGTGCACATTCCGCCCAGCGACCTCCGATGCGTAGAGCTTCGCCTTTGCAGATTCAGTTCCATATGGAAGCCCTCCGTCGTAAAGCGATGCCGCGCGATAGACCATCAGGCGAGCGGCGTCGAGTTCGGTCGCCATGTCTGCAAGCATGAACTGGATAGCCTGCTTGGTCGCTATCGGGCGTCCGAACGCGTTGCGTTGTTTGGCGTACGCGACGGATTGGTCGAGAGCACCTTTTGCGAGCCCGAGGCATTGGGCCGCTACTGTTATGCGTGAAGAGTCAAGGATTTTAAGGGCGATGCTGTACCCGTCTCCTACGTTTCCGAGCAAGTTCGCTCTAGGAACTCGGCAATCCGAGAATACTAGTTCGGCGGTTCCGGAACCTCGCATCCCCATCTTGCCGTGCTGCTCGTTTATCTCGAAACCTGAGGTTCCGCGTTCGACCACGATGGCGGAGATGCCGCGATATCCGGCAGATCGATCGGCAGTCACAAACACCGCGAAAACATCGGCTACCGAGGCGTTGGTGATGAATAGCTTAGAACCGTTGAGGATGTACGAATCACCATCATCAACTATCGATGTCTGTAGTCCGAGGGCATCGGATCCTGTCTGCGGTTCTGTAAGCGCAAATGCCGCGATCTTCTCGCCAGCCGCGAGGCTCGGCATCCACCGCTCCCGTTGCTCGTCGGATCCGAAGCGGTTAATGGTCTCCGAGCCTAGCGACGTGTGCGTGATCAGCACCGTGCTGGTGCTGCCGCAGACAGCCCCGATCTCCTCGAGAACTACCATGAAGTCGCGATAGCCCATGCCCGCGCCGCCGAGCGCCGGCGAAGTCAGTAATCCTGTCAGACCTAGTTCTGCCAACGCGGCGAACTGCGTTTTAGGAAATTCTTCATTGGTGTCAACATCGTCGGCGAGTGGTGCAAGGTCGTTTTGGGCGAACTCGCGGACTGTAGCCGCAAGCATCTGCTGCTGCTCGTTGTAAAAGGGTTGCATAGTGGCGATCTGCTGGTTCGTGGCGCAATTTGCTGTAATTCTAAGTGTCGGAAGTATGGATCATCAGGATTGACGTAAGAGGCGCAGCGCCGGATTGAGCGTTAAAATCTGCTTATCACCCCTCGCTCTAATTCCCAATCGGGACGTATGACAGGAAACCGCAGGATACTGGGCATCGACCCGGCATTGACAACCACAGGATATGCGGTAGTTGCCGCCGATTCTAGGGGCAGCGTCTCACTGCTTGAAGGTGGTCTCATCCGGACAAAACCAACCGATGCGTTGGAACAGCGTTTAAAGACGATAAATGGGACGCTGACCGAGGTGATCGAGGAGTTTGAGCCGGATGAGGTTGCGATCGAGGACCTGCACTCTCGATATCGGAATTTGAAGACGGCGATCATCATGGGACATGCTCGTGGCGTGGCGATTTTGGCGGCCGGTAGCGCGGGTGTACCAGTACATCACTATCAGCCGGCGCGGGTCAAGAGCATCGTCGCCGGCAGCGGCCGCGCGGACAAGGCGCAGATGAAACGAGCGGTATCGATGCGTCTCGGACTGTCCACCGAGATCGACAAAGACGATGTCGCTGATGCGGTGGGCATCGCTATCTGTCATGTCCACGTAACCGGGGTGCCCCAAAACATCTGAACGATCCACCGACCATGATCTCCTATCTAAAAGGCGAAATCATCCAAGTGCAACAAAACCCTCCGCGGGTGGTGGTCCTAACCTCGAGCGGGGTGGGCTACACTGTTACCCTTCCAGCGTTCGTTGAAGAATCAATGCAACCGTATGAGGGCCAAGAACTCGAGTTGCACATCTATTACTCCGTCTCCGAACGTCAGCCGTTGCCAATCCTGGTGGGGTTCGAGGAAGCTGGTGATCGAGATTTCTTCGAGCAGTTCATTCAGGTCGAGGGGATAGGGCCTGCGCGCGCGGCGGCGGCTCTGACAATGCCCGTGCCTACGTTGGCATATGCGATTGAGACCGAGGACCTGGTAACACTGACACTGATGCCGGGCATCGGCCAGCGTGGGGCACAAAAGATCATTGCGACATTGCGAGGCAAAGTTTCCGAAGCAGCCAGCCGACCGATACCGACAGCTGCGCAGCGCGCCAGAGGTCAAGATACGCGAGCCGATGTTATCGCCGTCTTGGTGAGTCTCGGGTATCGAAACACCGAAGCCGTTGCGATGGTCGATGAAGCGATTCGGCAAGACCCCGATTTGATCGACGACCCACAAGCATTGCTTAGAGATGTATTCCGTAACAGCCCCCCAAAGCCGGCGGTGACGCAGTGAGCATGGGAACCTGATGCCAGAGTCTGCGAGAGAGCGTGTTGTAACAGGGCCAGACGACTCTGTGTCGAGCCCCGAGCAGAGAGCTGCGGAGATGTTGCGCGATCGGGCTGGACGCAACTCCAACTCGCCAGGAATGAACGATCTACGCCCTCGCCGTTTCGCTGACTACATTGGACAGCGGAATGTTGTGAACAGCATTCAGATCGCTGTGGAGGCCGCCAAACACCGCGGGGACACCCTGGACCACGCACTGTTTCACGGCCCCCCCGGATTGGGAAAAACGACGATTTCTCAGATCATCGCGCGGGAGATGGATACGACGCTGGTGCATACGTCGGGGCCGGCGTTGGAGCGTCCGGCGGATGTCGTCGGGATATTGTCTAACCAGAAGCAGGGAGATGTTCTCTTCATCGATGAGATCCACAGGTTGTCTCATGCAGTAGAGGAGTACCTCTACTCGGCGATGGAGGATTTTCGCGTCGACTTCATCACCGGCACCGGCGCATTCGCTAAAACCATCAACCTGCCATTGCAGAAATTCACGCTGATCGGCTCTACTACACGAGCCGGAATGTTGAGTCCGCCGTTGCGGGAACGGTTCGCGTTGACGTACCACCTCGACTACTACTCGGATGACGAGATTACTCAGGTGGTGAAGAGGTCGGCGATGATCCTGTCGGTGCCGATTGACAACGCAGGTGCGGAGGTGATTGCGACGCGTTCTAGAGGAACGCCACGGATCGCCAACAATTTACTACGTCGGGTCAGAGATTTTGCGCAGGTGCGGGGCGATGGGACGATCGATGCGGAGATTGCAGCGGAGGCGTTGCGGGTCGAGGGCGTGGATGAGCTGGGGTTGGATCGGTTGGACCGGTTGTATCTGGAGACTCTGGTCAGGCAGTACAGCGGTGGGCCGGCGGGTATCAATGCGCTGGCGGCATCTGCGAATGAGGAGGTGCAGACGCTGGAGGATGTTGTGGAGCCGTTTTTGTTGAAGATCGGGTTTATTTTACGGACGCCGCAGGGTCGGAGGGCGACAGCGGCGGGTATGGGGCATGTGGGAGAGGATGGAACGCGCCGGGGGCAGGGAGCGTTGTTGTGGTGAAGGGAGTGCCCTTTTTGTCCTTCCGACATTTCCGCCGCTAACGGGAACGACCCGACTCGATCCCCGCACTGGATGGACGTTCCGTCCGCTTAAGCACCGGCCTTCGCCAGAGTGACAAGCGTTTAGGTTGCAGCGGTGCGGGAGTATTCCACTGCTTCGGCGATTAGCTCGTCTGGGATGTCGTCGAAGGAGGCGTAGTTCATGGCGTAGAGGCGCGCGTATAGACCGCCGTGGGCGATGAGTTCGTCGTGGTTGCCGGTCTCGATGATCTCGCCGTTTTGAAGGACGATTATGCGGTCTGCCCCTCGGATAGTGGCTAGGCGGTGCGCTATGACGAGGCCGGTACGGCCCTCTAATAGGCGTGCAAGAGCCTGTTGGATGAGGAGCTCGGTGTAGCTGTCGATGGATGCGGTCGCTTCGTCGAGGATGAGGATTTTGGTGTCGGCGACGATGGCACGGGCGAAAGAGATGAGTTGGCGTTGACCGAGGGATAGGTTCCCGCCACGCTGCTCTAACTCGGTGTCGTAGCCGTTGGGCAGGCGCATAATGAATTCGTGGGCACCGACGGCTCGTGCAGCAGTGACGACCTCTTCTCGGGTAGCGTCGAGTTTGTTGTAGCGGATATTTTCGAAGACGGTGCTGGAGAAGAGGTACGGCTCTTGGAGAACCATGCCGATGTTGTTGCCGAGGCTACTCAACTCAACCTCACGAACGTCTTGTCCACTGATCAGGATTTCGCCTTCCCAGATATCGTAGAAGCGGTGAAGGAGGGATGTAATGCTGGTTTTGCCCGAACCCGTCGGGCCAACGAGAGCGACGGTTTCCCCGGGTTCGACTCGGAAGTTGATGTTCTTGAGGATGGGTTCGTCTTCGAGATAGCCGAATGTGACGTTCTTGAATTCGACGGAACCATCGTTGTCAACCAGTGGTTTGGCACCTTCTTTGTCTTGGATATCGATGGGAACGTCGAGGACTTCGAAGATGCGTTCGCCGGATGCCATCGCGCGTTGGAAGACGGCATAGTGCATCGTGATGGAGCGGATGGGGTCGAAGAAGAGTTGGACGTAGAGGATGAAGGCGAGCATCGATCCGATTTCGAGGGAGTTGCCGATGACCATGTTTCCACCGACGACAATGATGATGGCCATCGCAGAGCCGGAGAGTGTGTCGACCATTGCGATCATTACGAGTCCGATGCGGGCGGCTCGTTTCGATGCCCGCAGCTGCTCGTCAGCTTTTTCTTTGAAAAGATCGAGGTTGACGTGCTCTCGGCTCATGCCTTGCACTACCCGAACGCCGTTGATGTTCTCAGCGAGTGCACCGCTTGTGATAGAGGCGGTTTGACGCGAATATAGGAAGGCGCGACGGGCGATGGGTAGCCAAACGGCGCGTGCGATCGCGAGGGTTGAGACTACGGCAAAAGTGAGTAGGGCCAATCGCCAGTCCATGATGAGCATTGCGATGACGATCCCGAACAGGAGGAGGAAGTCACCGATGCTGACCACGGCGGTTTCGAGGAATTCCTGGAGTGCAGCGACGTCGCCTTGTAGGCGGGACATCATGCGGCCGACTTCGGTCTTGTCCATGAAGGACATCGAGATGCGCTGGAGATGTTCGTACATGGCGCGTCGCAGGTCGATGAGGATGTGTTCGGCGATGCGCCCGACAATAATGTTTTGGATGTAACCCACTATGACGTGCAAGATGACAGCGCCGAAGAAGAGCCCGACCATGATGAAGAGGACGGAGCGAGCGTTTGACGCGTCGCGCTGAGTTATATCCAGAACGTCGTTGACGGTTGTTCGGATGACCCACGGGAGGGCGAGGACAGACAGAGCGAAGATGATGACGGCGATGATGCCGATTATGAGAACGTTTCGGTAAGGGCCGACGAAGCGGAAGAAACGGCGGACGACGTCGCCGTTGTATCCGGCACTGAATATCTGCTGGTCGAGGTCCTGCTGATTCGCCTTGACCTCGTCGACCCAACGCGGTCGGGGCGATTGGTTGCCAGCGGGGCGACCTTGTGTTGTGTCTGTAGTTGCCATAGTTAGACGCCCCCTTCGACATCAACGTCGTCTTCAGGGCGGATCTGGAGTTCGTAGAGGTCTCGGTATTTGCCTCCAAGTTCCAGGAGTTCGGCATGGGAGCCCCGCTCGACGATCTT
This sequence comes from Dehalococcoidia bacterium, assembly GCA_012270805.1. Taxonomy (GTDB): domain Bacteria; phylum Chloroflexota; class Dehalococcoidia; order Lucifugimonadales; family Lucifugimonadaceae; genus Bin127. The sequence goes on along the minus strand of JAAXHR010000243.1, from coordinate 3,190 downwards.
GCCGCCTTCGAGGAAAAGGATCTCGTCGGCGTGCATGAGAGAGCTGAGGCGATGGGAGATGATGATTGTTGCGCGGTCGGAGGTTACTTCTTGGAGGGCAGCGCGGATGCGCTGCTCGGTTGCGGCATCAATGGCTGCAGTGGAGTCGTCGAAGACGATCACCTGCGGATGAAGCATGATGCTGCGGGCGATGGACAGGCGCTGGCGTTGACCGCCTGACAGGGAGATGCCGCGTTCGCCGACGAGGGTGCCATAGCCGCTCGGCAGGCGTTCAACGTATTCGCTCATCTGGGCGTGGGAAGTTGCGCTTTCGATATTTCGGTGTTCGGCCCACGGGTCACCGTACGCAACGTTGTTGTCTACAGTCGTTGTGAAGAGGAATGTATCTTGCTCGACTACGCCGACGGTGCGGCGGAGTGAGGACAGTGTTACTTCGGAGATGTCTTGGTCATCGATGAGTATGCGTCCGGCAATGGGGTCGTAGAAGCGTGGGATTAGGTGTGCGAGAGTGGATTTTCCGGAGCCTGGTGGTCCGACGATGCCGATAGTGTGTCCAGGGCGGGCTTCGAATGACACGTTGGTTAGGACCTGTTCATCGCCATATTCGTCCATGTATGCGAAGTCGACATTTTCGAAGCGGAGTGCTCCGTCGGTGAGGACTAGGTCTTTTGCACCCGGTCTGTCAGCGATTTCGGGGATCTGGTCTAAGACTTCAAAGAGGCGTTTGCCTGAAGTTGCGCCTTGTGCCCAACCAGCTACGACCATTCCGAGTTGTCGGACGGGGTTCTGCATGATGGACATGAAGGCAAGGAACTGGGCGAGTTGTCCGAGGGAGAATGGGTCGTTCTCGTCAAGCACTTTTAATCCTCCGAAGAGGAGAACGAGGGACATGACGCCGAGGAACGCGAGGGTAATGATGGAGAGGTTTGTTGCTCGTACTCCGACCAGGTGAAAGGCTCTGTTGAAAGCTTCGTTGGATGATTTGTCGTATTTCTCCATCTCGTATAGTTCGGCGGAGAAGGAACGGACGACGCGGATGCCTTTGAGGTTTTCGTCCATGATCTTGGTCAGTTGGCCCATTTCCTCCTGATAGCGACGCCAACCCCGGGAGGTTTGAAGGCGTGCGACGATGGAGCGCCACGCTGCGATGGGGACGAAGCTGAGGCTGATGAGGGCGAGTTCCCAGTCAACTCGCATCATAAGGAAGGTACCGGTGCTAACGAAGATGGCGAGGTATACGACTCTCAGCAGGCCGCGGCTTGCGAATGATCGGATGCCCTCAATGTCAAGCAGGCCGCGAGTGAGGAGGTCGCCGGTGTGGACGCGGTCGTGGTACGCGAAGCTGAGGCGTTGAAGTTTTTCGTAGTAGAGCATCCTAAGGCGGTAGCCGAGGCGTTGGGCGATGTTTTCGCTGATGTACATGTGGCCGAAGGTGAACATGCCACGGAGGACTGCGGAACCGAGCAGGAACAAGGCGGTTGTGATGAGTGTTCGCTCGAGGGCGCTGGTGTCGGCGTCGGGCGAGGTGAAGACTTCCTCAACGGTGTCTACGCCGTTGCCGATGAGAAGCGGGATGAAGAGCTGGAAAACGGATGCGCCAACGATGAAAACCAGGCCGATGGTGAGGAGACCAGGGTAGTCGAGAGCCATACGGATAATCCGCATGAGCACACGGAAGCTACCGCCAGATGCGTCCTCATCGGAGGTTGGCACGCTTCGGGCGGCGGTCGTTGCAGTTGATGCGGCTGAGAGCATAGCCAGCCGCATCAACAGGCTCAATAAGAAACCCATAGATACTAAATTGTACGACTCGCCTCAGGGCCGAGGTGGTGTACGTTGCATCTTTCGGTTTATTCATTGATCCCGACGAACCAACAGCGCAAGTTCGTGGGCATCTGAGAGGAGTCCAGGTGATCACTTCTCTGATGCGCTAGAGTCTTATACGCGAGTAAGTTGTGGAGGCAGGAGAAGCCGAATTGCCGGGATGCTATGCTCCCGAATGTGTTGCCACTGCCTCAAACAGAACCATGGCAAATCCATCTATTAGCACTAGGGATCCCGAAGCGGTTCGTGTCTCCACGGTCACCGAAACCCGCGAAAATTCGTACGCGGCACGATATGCTACGCTCGCCGACGCGAACGCGATCGATTCCGTCATTCATGCGGCATTCGGCGACTCGGCGCCCAGATCGTCAGCAGCGCGGGAAATCAAACGCAACAAAACCACGTACATCGTAGTGACTAAGGCATCGGGAGCGGATCCGGCCACCACGGGCACGAACGGACAAGAGAGAAAAGTCGGTTGGCAAAGACGGCTTAGATCGTTGTTTTCATCGTCAATCGGAAGTCTGGAACCTGAGAATCGCATGAGCAACGTCGTCGGGCTGGTCGGAATTTGGACTGCTTTGAACCAAGCACATATCGTTGTGATTGCGACTCACCCGAATGAGCGAAGGCGAGGAGTTGGTGAGCTACTAGTGCTTGCCACGATTGCTGAAGCGTTGAAGACCGGGGCCACAAACGTTACGTTGGAGGTTCGGAAGTCAAACCTCGCAGCGCGTTCACTGTACCGCAAGTATGGCTTTAACGACGTTGGCATCCGCCATCGCTACTACCATGACAACCGAGAAGACGCGGTCATCATGTCGACGCCGTCGTTCTCGAATTTGGAATACAAACGCTCTTTCGTGCGGCGGTGGAAAGGGTTCGTCACCGTTCGAGGTACGCCTGAAATGCAGTTTGATCCGATGCCTTATCTAGCCTTGCCCGAGTAAGAACAGGATGAGTGCGACAAGGGCTCCGATCGCGAACACGACACTCCAAGTCGACCAACGCTGTTGCACTGCCAGAAACTTTTCTACGGAGTCCCATTGACGGGCTCGCCAAGCCAGTTCGTTGCCCTTGAAACCGAGGATGAGCATTACGCCGATCAATATCACGATCCCGATTGATCGGAACGTCGGCGGCAATGGAAGCAGTGGCAGGAACCCGAGCATCGACCACCAGATGCCGTGGACCAGCCCCCAGATCGGGCCTAGAATGAACGCTGACCAGTTCCAACGCTGGATCTCTTGCGGTGTATTATCGTCCTCGCCTCTCGATGGCCTGGCGCGCCGCGGCAATCCCCATTGGCCGGGACGGAACGATCCTGTGCCAATTCGATAGCCGCCGCCGCGACCACTATCCGATC